>JBAXLV010000048.1:0-9502 GCA_037134635.1 Alcaligenaceae bacterium | reverse complement strand
TGATCCCCATGTCGTATTCTGGATCGACGCGCAGAAAATCGGTACCGCCTGCCAACACACAATCCGCTTTGGGTTCAACACCTCTCACATGCTCGGTCATCAGCAACGGAGTCTTGAGCATCTCGCGTAAACGTTTGTGTGCGAACGCAGAGACGCCCCCATCTCGGTAGGGATCCTCATACCAAAAGTAATTACCTTCATCGCACGCGCGCCCCACATACGACGCATCTGCAAAGGTTCTGAGTTCACAGGCGGGATCAAGCATCAAGGTCAGGCGATCACCTACGTGCTTGGCCAAATGTAATACGTTGGTCGCCTCTTCACGTGCGTCGCCATCGTTCCAGCCATGTACTTTGAAGGCCCGATAGCCAAGCGTATAGCAATGCTCGGCAAAATCAACGAAGGCCTCTTTGCAGTCAAGCCCTCCGTTGCGATCAGCATGGTAGGTGCTAGCATAGGCTGGCAACCGCTTGCGGTAACCCCCAAGTAATTCTGTAATCGAAGCACCGTAGTGGCGTCCGGCCCAATCCCAAAGCGCGATATCCAGGCACCCATGACCCATATGATCAAACTGGCGAATGTCACGTTTAAGATCTTCGTAAATCGCGATCCGTTCGCGGGCATCTTTGCCTACGATTCGGGGGCAAAGCATCAGTAACTGGCCAAGGCTCGAGCGCGTCGCGACCCACTGGGCAACGTATTCGCCTCGCCCGCCATCCGCGGTCTGAATCACAATGGCAAACTTAGAAAGACGGGTCACTGAACCTCGCTTGAAGGTAACGGACTGTGCCATGCCTTGACGCGACAGGTTCTGGGCATCAAACTCAAATTCGTGTACTTCAACGCGGGTAATGAGGCTCATGTCCAATCCTTTTTGTATATGCGATTGCCTATGTTATCGCTTACTTCGGCCATCTGCCTGATGCCACGCAACAGAAACGCATGTTCGAATTCATCGAAGGCCTACCCAGAGCCTAGCTTGAGGTACAAAAAACCAAACAAGGCTATATTAGCCACTGAGACAATTTAAGGAGAGCTCACCATGCGCATGAACAATCTAAAAAAACTATGGCGTGAAGGCAAAACAACTGTAGGCGCTTGGCTATCGATTCCAAGCGGCTTCTCCGCTGAAGTCATGGCCCACACCGGCGTTGACTGGCTTTGCGTCGACATGCAACATGGCTGCATCGACTATTCAGATGTTGTGCCCATGTTGACGGCGATTTCTACCACCAATGTCACACCCCTGGTTCGCGTGCCTTGGAACGAGCCCTCGATGATCATGAAAGTCTTGGATGCAGGTGCCTATGGCGTCATCGTCCCGATGGTTAGTAATCGCGAAGAAGCTGAACGCGCGGTCGCCGCATGCCGATACCCACCAACTGGCATGCGCAGCAATGGCCCCAACCGTGCCTTTATGTACAGCGGTGCCGATTACCAAAAGCATTCAGACAAAGAAATGCTCTGTATCGTGATGATCGAAACGCCTGAAGGCATCGAAAAGATGGAAGAGATCATTTCGACGCCTGGTTTAGATGGTGCCTATATTGGACCAACCGACTTAGCCCTGGCGTTGGGCTTGCCTCCGGTCATGGATAACGATGAGCCCTTGCACGTGGCGACTGTCAACCGCATGCTTGAGCTATGCAAAAAACATAAAGTCGTCGCCGGCATGCATACGGGTAGTTCAAAGTACTCACAACGCTATATTGACCAAGGCTTTCAGATGGTCATGCTGGTCAACGACCGTGCGGCCATGTCTAATTGGGTCAAAGCTGAAGTGGGCCGCTTAACAGGCTGGACACCTGCTGTGCCCAACGCACCAACGGGTAATACCGGCTATTAAGATCGCAACTTGTCAGAAATAAAATCGCCGTCAAACAAACTAATCTTTGTTTGACGGCGATTTAACTTACAGGTCGATTACTTCGTCGATTTTTTTGTTGGCTTCTTAGCCGATTTCTTGCTAGCCTTCTTGGCCGACTTTAAGCTTGCCTCATACTCAGCAAATACCTTAACCGCGATCAACATGGCTTCGCGAATTTTAGGCGCACCGATATAACCCATCAATTGCAACAAAACTTCGCTAATCTCTTCTTGTGTCCAGCCTTGCTTCAACGCGAAGATCATGTGGATGTGCAGCTCAGCCTCTTGGCCTGTACAGGCATCCGAGATCATGACAACCAGTGCCCTTGTTTTTAAATCAAGGCCGGGGCGTGCCCACAGCGCGCCGAATACCGAAGTTGTCGCCACCTTGATGAAATTTGTCATCAATGGATCACCATACGTAACGGTATTTGATTTTTTAAAGCTTTCCTCGCCGTGTAGCGTACGGCGAATTTCCATACCTTTTTGATACAGATCGTCATTCTTCATGCTTGTCTTCCTTTATGGGTTAGAAATTAATTTGCTGCGGCCAAGCCGCCATCAATGGTGATATAGATACCAGTGGTGTAAGACGACCGTTCTGATGCAACGAAGGCAACGGTGTAGGCAATCTCTTCAGGCTCAGCGGGGCGGCCAAAGGCCATCCCCGACACCATATCCGTCCAGCGCTTCTCATCGCCATAGGTCGCAAGAGCACGTTGCTTATAAAGCTTGGTCAGACGCTCGGTCGCAACCGGTCCGGGGCTGACACCAACGACGCGGATACCATCCTTGTGTGAGCTACCACCTAGTGCCCGGGTAAAGGCCATCAAGCCTGCGTTTGCTGTTGAGCCAGCGATGTACGAAGAGGTGAGACGTTCGCCTGCTGCACCAAGAATATTGACAATCACACCCTCGTGACGCGCTTTCATCTTGCGATAGATCTCACGGCAGAGATTGATATAACCAAATACTTTAAGATCCCAAGCCGCGCGCCAAGTATCCTCGTCAACCGTCAGCAAGTCGCCCCCAGGGATCGCACCGGCATTGTTGACCAAGACGTCAATCTCGCCCGCCCAGTCGCTGACTGTTTTGGCTGACCCCTTTGCGCTCAGGTCTGCCGACAAGTAACTCACTTTCACGCCGGTTGCCGCTTTGATCTCATCGGCCAGTTCTTTTAAGGCCGCACCATCACGCGAAACCAAGAGCAGCTCGCAACCTTCTTGCGCCAACACCATCGCACATGACTTGCCGATACCTTTAGAAGCACCGGTCACAAGCACGCGCTTTGCTTTAAGTTTTAAATCCACTGATCTCTCCTGGTTGTTTGAACTTCTTTTTTAAATATGTAAATGCTTGAACGTATACGATGGTACAGAATATTAGCCTTTCGCGTTAGCCGACCCAGAAAGCATATGCCAAAGGGCATCAGAGCGATCACGCTTAGCCAAGGCCCAAATAGGCTGCAACCGATCAACTTGCTGAGACGCTTTAACGTCTTCGATTGCGACAATACGGCTCGCAATTTTCCAAACACCTTTTCGATATTCCATGCGATCAATGTAGCGGCAAACAAGATCAACCACGACCTTTTTCCCTGGTTGCAATGGTTCGTCACCTAGCCATAACTTAATTGTTTCGAGCGCTTCTTGCCCGTAACGCTGATACGCCACACAGTAGGTTTCAGCAATCGCAACCTGATCACTTAAAAAATCAATCTTGCAGTTTCCGATGAAGTGCATCGACTGCTCAATCGTTTGATGGCGACGTTCTAACCATTCAATAAAGCCGTCAACGTTGCCCTTGTAGCCACCGTGGTCGTCATAGGCATCCTCGTGATAGGCCTCGCGCACTAAATCCCACTCCCGCCGATCGACGCCACGGCAGTAGGAAACCAAGACTTCTTTAATGCGCTCTTTGTCTAATAATCGTTTAAAGCTCTCTGCGGTGAGCGGATCCATTGCACTTATCCTTTATTTGAGTTGGAAGACATTGCGCGCAAACGCGCACGCAATAATTCTTTTTGAATTTTTCCAGTAGGTGTCATGGGCAATGCGTCAACAAAATAGACCTCGGCGGGGATCTTAAAGCTGGCAATTTTCCCCTTGCAGTGCCCAATCACCTGTTCTGCCTGCTTAGGCCCAAGCACCGAAGTCACCATGAACGCGACCGGCACCTCTGAGAGTCGCGCATCTTGTCTACCCACGATCGCAACATATTCGACACCGGGCATGGTCGCAATCAGACCTTCAATCTCAGCAGGTGACACGTTTTCACCGCCGACCTTCAACATATCTTTCAAGCGCACAACAAAGCGCACGTGACCATCTTCACGCAAGATCCCTGCATCGCCGCTTTTGTACCACCCGTCCGCATCGAACACCACGGCGGTGGCCTCAGGCTGATTGTGATATCCGATCATGCGACTGTAGGACCGAACCTGTATTTCACCCACTTCGCCCACCGCTGCGGGCTGCCCTGTTTCAGGATTGATGACCCGTAGTTCAACACCGGGCAAAGGAGAACCACTGGCCGCGCAGCGCTGCTCGAGACTGGCGCCTTGTGGAGTAATTGTCACCCCGCCCCACAATTCGGTAACGCCGTAGCCAGATAAGGTCGGACAGACCTTGGTTTGCGCCGCCTGTGCAAGTTCAATGGTTGAATCAGCACCCACGGTTAAGGTACCAAAACGCAAACTGCTGATATCCGACGGCGTCCGCGCCAGTGCTAGCATGAAGTCATTAAAGTGCGCATCAAAACCATGAACAACTGTGACACGATGCTTTGCAATAAGTTCGAGTGCCTGAGCTGCTTGAAAGCCACTCATGATGACTTGAGCGCCGCCACACATCAACGACATGATCATCGAGTAGCTAATGGCATAGACGTGAAAGAGTGGCAAATACGTCAGTTGTATATCGTTTGCTTCTAATTGCATGGCAACTGCCCGATCAAAACACAACTGCATACCGTGGTGACTCAGCAATACTCCCTTAGGACTGCCCGTCGTACCCGAGGTATAGACGATGAGCGCCACATCGCTTGCGGCAAGTGTGACTGTCGACAGATCAATATCGGCCGTTGATCCTAGTTTCCGAAAAGATTCCCATGACATCGCACCCGGGATACTCGATTCACCCATCATGACAATTCGACGCAAACTTGCGACATGCTCTGTGCGCACCAAGCCTTGATCCTCGACGACGATCTCGCCGAGCGCGTCATGCAATATTGCATCAAAGCTCACGGGCCCACTTTTCCCAGCAGACACTAACAAAACACTACCAGAATTTTTTAGCGTAAAAGCTAAATCTTGCGTGCGATAGCGCGTGTTCAGCGGCACCGCAACCGCACCGAGTTTGATCACCGCAAATAACAGAAACTCAAGCTCTGCACTGTTGGTGAGCCAAAGCGCCACACGATCACCCTTTTGCACGCCCAAGCGTCTAAGCGCCTTCGCGAGTCGCGTCACTTCTTCATCAAACTGTTTATAGGTCCAGCGTTGTCCGTCAAAGACGACCGCCAAGCGTTCGCCCCAGCGCTGAGCAGCAGCCTGAGGCAAATCGCCGATTAAATCGCAATAGAGTAACGAGTTGGTCATTGAAAAACGTCTAGATGGCGGTCGTGGTGATGAATAGGCGTGAACGAATCTTTTCATTAAACGCGACCGATATCAAGGCATCCTGCACACCCTGATAATGGTGCGACGCCGCATTTTTTATCTTTCTTAGAGCAATACGCCAAATTTGTTAAATTGAACCCAATCCATGCCTTGCATGCTGCCCACTAATGTAGAAAACAAATGCCTGACACTGCCCCGACCGATATACGCGCGCACCTTGAAGGGGCCAATCCAGTGCCCTTGGCGATGGCGCTCATTCATCTAACGGGTGACCTATCGTTACTTGAGCAAATCGCGCCACATGTGCGTGGAGCTTGGGAGCATCTTGAATCGATTCCCCCCGAGCTTGCCTCTAGTATTCGCGACCGCATGACGACCTGTCTTACAGATATCAATGTCACACAGACGCCTGTGATGGCCGCACCTTCAAGCCAGATCATTCAACAAATGATGAGCACTGCGGTGGGCGAAGCTGTTTCAGAAGCCTATGTACCAATGCTTCTCGAACAAGTCGGCTTACGGGTCAGCGATCAGCACATGTTACATGCAGAAGAGCAAACTGAAACTCAGGCTCCATCCAAACCCAAACCAATATTCAAGACCAAGGGTCGCCCCTTTGAGGTGGCGATTATCGGTGCGGGTGCCTCGGGTTTATGCGCTGCAATCCAGCTTAAAAAGCTTGGGGTCCCATACACCATCTTTGAAAAAAATGATGAGGTGGGTGGGACTTGGTACGAAAACCGCTACCCAGGATGTGCGGTCGATACCCCAAATCACTTTTATCAATTTTCATTTGAACCGAATAACAACTGGCCCAACTACTTTTCGCAACGCGACGCCATACAGGCCTACCTACTGCATTGCGCAGACAAGTATGAAGTACGACCGCATGTTCATTTCAATACGGAAGTCTCTGCGGCCGTCTTCAACGAAGAGACACAGACTTGGCTCTTGCATTCAACAGACAAAACAGGACAGCCCCATACCAAGGAAGCCAACGCTATCATTTGTGCCGTCGGGCAACTAAACCGCCCTTCAATTCCAAAACTGCCTGGGCTGTCTCAGTATGAGGGGCAAGTGGTCCACACTGCGGCCTGGCCTGACCACTTAGACGTCAAAGATAAAAAAGTTGCACTAATTGGCACTGGTGCTAGCGCTGTACAGGTTGGGCCTGCAATTGCCGATCAAGTCGCATCGCTCGCGGTTTTACAGCGTTCTGGAAGTTGGGTGGTTCGCAGGCCGAACATCGACGGCGTCGTCAGTGAAGATACAAAATGGGTGTTGAATAATGTCCCGTTCTACGCCCCTTGGTATCGCTTTCAATTATTTTGGGCCTTCGGTGATGGCTTGTTTGAAGCTTTAAAAATTGATCCCACGTGGAAGGGGGGCTCTGAATCCATCAGTGCCTTTAATGCACGCTTGCGCGAAAGCATGATGAAACATATTCGCCGTGAACTTGCAGGCAGAGATGATTTACTCAAAAAAGTCGTTCCTGATTTTCCACCCTTTGGTAAACGCGTGCTGGGGGATTCGGGTTGGTACAAGATGCTCAAACGCAACAATGTTCGGCTTGAAACTGCAGCGATCAAACAGGTTCATGCGCGAGCGGTCGAACTCGACGATGGAACGATCATTGAAGCTGACATCCTGGTGATGGCAACAGGCTTTCAAGCGGGTCGTATGCTATGGCCCATGGACATACAAGGTCGAGGCGGAGTGACCATCAGAGAGAAATGGGGCGATGATGATCCTCGAGCTTTCTTAGGCATTACCGCACCTGAGTTTCCAAACTTTTTTATGATGTACGGCCCCAACACCAATATTGGTCACGGTGGCAGCGCCCTCTTCCTGGCAGAATGTCAAAGCCGTTACTTTATGGGGCTCATTCAAGCGCTCAATACTCAAGACATTCGTTCGGTCGAATGCCGACAAGAAGTACACGATCGCTACAACGACGAAATCGATTCACTACTGAGCAAGCTCTCCTGGAGTCACCCGGCTGTGTCGACGTGGTACAAAAATGCAAAGGGACGTATCGTCACCAATCAGCCTTGGAGCTTGCTCGATTATTGGCGACTCACCTATGAAGCCAAGCTTTCTGATTACCATCAGGTCAGATAGTTGTATGCTCTCGGTTATTCAAAACACCTAAGGTTGCAAAATGCTGTCATATTGGATGCAAACCGTTGAAAACAAAACGGTGCTCGAGCAACGCACAATCGATATTCCCACGCCTGGCCCCAAACAGATTTTGGTACGCCTTCATGCCGCCAGCCTGAACCGCGGTGAGTTCGTGATTGGTCACGGTTTGCATAAAGGCGGTCAAGCTAACGCGATCGGCATGGAAGGCGCAGGCGTGGTCAGCGCGCTGGGCAGTGAAGTCAAAGGGATCTCCATTGGCGACCGAGTCATGGGCCGTTGCCGTGGTGCTTTTGCCGAATATGCCTGTATGGATAGCGTTGAAGCCCTCTCCGTACCTGCTAATTTAAGTTTTGAACAAGCCGCGAGCGTGCCACTAACCTTTTTAGTTGTACACGATATGTTGTCACTACAAGGCAAGCTCAAATCACATGAATGGTTGTTGATTCACGGCGTCTCATCGGGTGTTGGCGTTGCGGCGTTGCAAACTGCGAAAGCGATGGGTGCAAAAGTCATCGGCACTTCAGGTTCACCAGAAAAACTGGCTCGCCTAAAAGAGCACGGTCTCGATTTAGCGTTGTGCCTGCGCGGCTCAGGCTTTGAAGGCCCTGTCATGGAAGCAACAGGCGGAAAAGGTGCAAACCTGGTTGTCGATACAGTGGGCGGCTCTGTATTTGCAGAGAGTATTCGTTGTATGGCATTTGAAGCGCGCTTTGCAATGGTTGGATACGTAGATGGTGTGCTGTCTGCTGAGCTTGATCTTTTAGCCCTGCATTCAAAGCGCTTACGTTTGTTTGGCGTATCAAACAAATTGCGCTCGGCCGAACAACGCGCTGAGTTCTTACCTGAATTTAAAGCCGAAGTTTTGCCTGCAATTGCAGACGGCCGTATCAAACCGCTGGTCGATCATGCCTTCGCGTTTGATCAGCTTGCGCAAGCTAAAGAAATGATGGAAACAAACAAGCATGTTGGCAAAATCGTTTTACGCATGCCTGCTTAGTATTTGCTTGCTCGGGCTAAGCGCGATGACGCAACCAGTATGCGCACAGCCCAAGCCTGGGCTGGTAGCGCCTGAAGTCATGATGCTGGGTGACTCGATCACCGAAGCCGGGCCTTGGCAGGCCCTGTTTCCAAAAACGCGCATTTTGAATCGAGGGGTTTCGGGCTATACCACCCACGATCTGTTACGCGAGATAAAAGAAACCGTAGCTTTGCGACCCGCCAAAGTATTTTTGATGATTGGCATCAATGATTTACTCAGGCACGCCACCGTTGAACAGACGTTCAAGCAATACACCTTGATCGTCGATGAATTGCAAAAAAATAAAATTACTGTCGTGATGCAAGCAACGCTTGAGTGCTCGCGGCCGCAATGCGGCAACGCCATTGAAGCGGTGAGAGCACTAAATCAAAAGCTTCAAGCCTTGGCACAAGCGCGTAATATCCAATGGCTTGACTTGAATTCAGGCTTGGCGAATGATGAGCAAGGGCTTTTACCCAAGTACACCTGGGACGGCTTACATCTTTCTAAGCCTGCTTATTTATATTGGGCCGAGCGACTTAAAAACTTGATTCAGTGAAATCGAGGCACGCCACTATAACCATTGATCAGGCGCGCTCAATAGAAAATCAGCGATAGGAATACCGCCAGTCCCAACGACTAGAGGCTTACTGGCTTGATAGCCTTGTGTGAATTTTTTGAGGCCGACCAGAGGTCCCTTATAGCGACCACTTTTGACCTCAATCGCCGTCACTTTATCGCCCTGACTCAATACAAAATCGACTTCATCGCTGCGCTCGCGCCAGTACTGCAGTTCAACACCCGAAGACTTGTAATTATGCAGGTGCGCCCCGATGGCAGATTCAACGAGTCGA
>JBAXLV010000047.1:0-9551 GCA_037134635.1 Alcaligenaceae bacterium | reverse complement strand
AGACGCGTCTAATCGGATCGACAGCCATGACTTCCATGGCGGCCAATTGTTCTCCGGCTTTCATCAAGCCAATTTCAGCTGTCAGAGAGGTTCCAGCTCGGCCCGCAAAGAGTAGCGCAGTGATGACCGGTCCCAACTCGCGCGTCAATGATAGTGCCACAAGTAAGCCAAGCGCCTCTTCAGAACCGTAGCGGTTCAGGGTGTAATACCCTTGTAATCCTAAAACGAACCCAACAAACAGACCCGAGACAATGATGATGAGCAAGGAAAAATTGCCGATAAAGTGCACTTGTTGAGAGACTAGGCGTGGGCGCTGCAAGACAATACCCGTGCGCTGTAAAAGCATCAAAAAGAACCGCGTGAAGCGTCCGAGCCCAGTCAGACGCTTTCGTACATTTTGGCCAAGACGTATCAATGCATTTGCACCCTGCATCATTGGATTCCTGTGCGGGCAAGCCAGGCCTCGAAGGCCGGCGTGACCGGGTAGTCAAACGCGACGGGACCATCGGCGTCGCCGCGCAAAAACTGTTGCACATAGGGATCGGGCGAGGCTCCGAGGGTGGCCGGCGTGCCCTGGGCTTTGAGCTCGCCTTGACCCACCAAATACACTTCATCGGCGATGGCAAACGACTCGGCAATATCGTGGGTAATCACCACTGAGGCACAGCCCAAGCGATCTGAGAGGCTTCGGATCAGACGCGCGGTGACGCCCAACGAAATCGGGTCAAGGCCGGCAAAGGGCTCATCGTAGAGCACCAGTTCGGGCTCAAGGACGACCGCGCGGGCTAGCGCCACGCGACGCGCCATACCGCCGGAAATTTCAGCGACCTTTAGATGTGCGGCAGCGCGCAGGCCGACGGCAGCGAGTTTTTCGAGGACGCGCTGGCCGAGTTGTTTGGTAGACAGCTTTAGATGCTCTCGCAGCGGGAAAGCCACGTTTTCAAACACATTGAGATCTGTAAACAACGCGCCTTGTTGAAATAAGACACCCATGCGTTGCCTGAGCGATTGCAAGCCTGACTGATCCGTATGAGACAAATCTTGCCCGAATAGTGTGACGGTTCCGTGGCGTGCTATCAGTTGACCCGTGGCCGCACGCAGTAACGTGGTTTTGCCCGAGCCTGAGCCCCCCATCATTGCGACAACCTGCCCTGGTAACACGGTAAGCGAAATATTACGCAAGACAGTGAAGTCGCCGTAGCCAAGCGCCACATCATCAAGGTGTAGCACCGGTTCGCTTGTGTTTAGAGGGGGCTTGCGCATGTTGAACCAAAAGGATCAGAGCGGATTCGACGATTCAGACCGCATAGAACCGTCGGACCGTTAAGCTCAGGCGCTTGATTGTAACGCCCCCAAACAATAATTTACTGAGGTTCGATATTGGCGGATTTGATGACTTTGGCCCACTTGGTGTTTTCGGCGCGGATGAATTTGGCAAAGTCCTCGGGCGTGCCGCCACCAGGCTGGCTACCGGTATCCGAGATTTGCTTGAGCACGTCCGGGTCAAGCAGGATTTCATTCAGGGCAGCGTTGAGTTTGGCGATAATCGCAGCGGGAGTGCCGGCCGGCGCGATAATACCCTGCCAGTTGTAGGACTCAAAGTCGGTGATGCCAAGCTCGGCCATGGTGGGAACTTCGGGCAACAGCGCCAGCCGCTTGGTTGATGTGACCGCGAGGGGGCGAATTTTGCCGCCCTTGATAGCGGGAAGCGCTGCATAGCCCATCTCAAACATCATGCTCAAATGGCCCGCCATGAGATCTGTTGAAGCGGGGGCCCCACCCTTATAGGGGACATGCACAATATCAATTTTGGCGATCTCGCGAAACATTTCACCCGACAGGTGGTGCGCACCGCCGATCCCAGAGGAGCCAAACGTGAGTTTGCCAGGCTCTTTTTTGGCTAACGCAACGAGCTCGGTTAAGTTTTTGACAGGCAGGCTGTTTGAGACGCTCAGCACCAAGGGGCTATTTTCAATCAGGATGACCGGGACAATATCTTTGTCAGGGTTGTACGGCAGCATCGTCATCAGGGTAGGATTCACGGCGAGCGGAGCCAGATTACCCGAACCAATCGTGTATCCGTCTGGCGCAGCCTTGGCGATGACGGCGGTGCCAACGACACCACCCGCACCAACTTTATTTTCGACTACGACAGGCTGACCAAATCTGTCGGCCAGTTTGCGCGCAAGCAGCCTCATCCGAGTGTCTACAAAACCGCCAGCGGCGTACGTTGCAACCAAGGTAATGCTTTTATTTGGCCAAGGCTTAGCGTCGTTTGAGACGGCAGTGGTTTGGGCACAGACCGCCGTTACCGCTGAGATCGCTAGCAGACTGACCGCAATCGAACTAAAACGTTTAATAGGGTTCGTCATTCACAATCTCCGGTCTGTTTGGCTTAACGGGGTAAATCGCTCGTACCCATTAAAAACTCGTCGACCGCGCGCGCGCACTGTCTTCCCTCGCGAATTGCCCAGACAACTAAGGATTGTCCACGCCGCATGTCGCCTGCCGCAAAAACCTTTGTGAGATTAGTGCGATAGTCGTCCGTGTTCGCCCGAACGTTACCTCGCGCGTCTTGGTCAACACCAAAAGCAGTCAATACATTACTGACGGGTGCCACAAAACCCATTGCGAGCAAAACCAAGTCGGCCTGAATATCGAATTCAGAGTCTTTGACCTCTTGCATTTTCATCTGACCCGAGGTCTCGTCTTTAATCCATTCGACGCGCGCAGCGATCAGCTTTTCGACTTTACCGCCCTTGCCGGCAAGTGATTTACTGGTGATGGCCCAGTCGCGTTCGACACCTTCTTCGTGCGATGACGAAGTGCGCAATTTTGCAGGCCAGTAAGGCCAGGTTATCGCTTTGTTTTCGCTTTCGGGTGGGCGTGGCATCAACTCGATTTGCGTGACAGATTTAGCACCATGACGATTACTGGTTCCAACGCAATCTGAGCCCGTATCACCACCACCTATCACCACAACATGTTTACCCTTGGCGAGCACTTGCGACCTGAGCTTGTCGCCGGCGACCACTTTATTTTGCGGACGCAAGAAATCCATGGCGTACATCACGCCGTCGAGTTCGCGGCCTGCAATTGGCAAATCACGCGGCGTTTCACAGCCACCTGTTAGCACCACTGCATCAAACTCTTTTTGTAAAGCCTCGGGTGTTTTAACGGTGAGGTCTTTGTCAGAGGCTTGCGCGGCGTCTCCAATGTAATGCGAGGTCTTAAACGTTACACCTTCAGCTTGCATTTGGGTGATGCGTTGATCAATTAGGGTTTTTTCAAGTTTGAAATCAGGGATGCCGTAACGCAGCAGGCCGCCGATACGATCGTTCTTTTCAAAGACGGTAACCGAATGACCGACACGCGCCAGTTGCTGCGCGCATGCTAGACCTGCAGGCCCCGAGCCAATCACTGCAACGGTTTTACCCGTTTTATTCGCAGGCGGCTGCGGTACGACCCAGCCCTCAGCCCACCCCTTATCGATAATGGCGTGCTCAATAGATTTGATGCCGACTGCATCGTCATTGATGTTGAGCGTGCAGGCCGCTTCGCAGGGAGCCGGGCAGATACGCCCCGTAAACTCGGGGAAGTTGTTAGTCGAGTGCAACACATCTAGTGCGCCTCTCCAATTTTGGCGATAAACCAAATCGTTCCAGTCGGGAATGATGTTGTTGACTGGGCAGCCATTGTTGCAAAAAGGGATGCCGCAATCCATGCAACGCGCAGCTTGCTTGCCTGCTTGCTCATCCGATAGATGCAGCACAAATTCACGCCAGTGTTTTAAGCGACTCGCCGGAGCCTCTGAGGCCTCTTGTAGGCGATCGACTTCTAAAAAACCAGTGATTTTTCCCATGATGATTCCTTAAGCTGCTTTAGGCTGTGGATTGGCAGCGCGCCACATTTCGCCAAGTGCGCGTTTGTAATCTACAGGCATAATTTTGATGAACTTGCCGCGCGCACTTTCCCAGTTACTCACAAGATCGCGCGCGCCAAAACTACCGGTGTAACGGAAATGATTTTCAACCAGTCGTTTGAGAATCGCCTCGTCAGTTTCTCGGGTATCGGCACGGCCCAGGCTGTGCCAAATATCGATTCCCTGGGTTTTTTCTTGCTCAGCTGAGGACAGAACCGGTTCGATTGCAACCATACTCATGTTGCAGCGTTCTGCGAAGGTGCGTTCGGGGTCCCAGACATAGGCGACACCGCCTGACATCCCGGCCGCAAAGTTACGCCCTGTCGCACCCAGAACCACGACAGTGCCACCCGTCATATATTCGCAACCATGATCGCCGGTGCCTTCAACGACGGCAGCAGCGCCCGAGTTGCGTACGGCAAAGCGTTCGCCAGCGACGCCGTTGAAATACGCCTCGCCGCCGGTTGCGCCGTACAGCACGGTGTTGCCGATAATAATGTGGTCAGTGCCTAAGCCACGAAAATCGTTGGGCGAGCGCACAACAATCCGACCGCCTGACAGGCCTTTACCGACGTAGTCATTGCCCTCGCCGACTAGGTCGAGCGTGATACCGCGCGCCAGAAACGCGCCGAAGCTTTGGCCCGCGGTGCCGTTGCACTGAATATGAATCGTGTCCTCAGGCAGGCCTTCGTCGCCGTAACGCGTGGCGATGCGCCCCGAAAGCATGGTGCCGATCGTACGGTTGCGATTACGAACCGGCACGATAAACGAAACTTTCTCACCGCGTTCAATGGCGGGTTTACTACGCTCGATTAATTCGTGATCGAGGGCAGTCTCAAGACCGTGATCTTGCGTTTCAATCTGACGCCGCGGACTATCATTATTGGGCTGATAAAACACACGACTGAAATCTAGACCGTGTGCCTTCCAGTGTTCAATGCCAGAGCGGGTGTCAAGCAAATCGACACGTCCGACGAGTTCGTCAAATGAGCGAATGCCCAACTGCGCCATAATTTCGCGAACCTCTTCAGCAACAAAAAAGAAGTAGTTCACGACATGCTCTGGTTTACCTTGAAACTTTTGCCGCAAGACGGGGTCTTGCGTGGCTACGCCAACTGGGCAGGTGTTCAGGTGGCACTTGCGCATCATGATGCAACCTTCAACGACAAGCGGAGCCGTCGCAAAACCAAACTCGTCAGCGCCGAGTAACGCGCCAATCGCAACGTCGCGTCCTGTTTTCATTTGCCCATCGGCCTGTACGCGAATACGGCTGCGCAACTTGTTGAGCATCAGGGTTTGCTGGGTTTCGGCTAAGCCAAGTTCCCAGGGTGTGCCCGCGTGTTTGATAGAGGAGACGGGCGAGGCCCCTGTGCCGCCGTCATGCCCCGAGATCGTGACATGATCAGCTTTGGCTTTGGCAACACCGGCTGCAACGGTACCTACGCCAACTTCAGAAACAAGTTTGACAGAAATTGAGGCGCGCGCATTCACATTTTTGAGATCATGAATCAGTTGCGCCAAATCTTCGATTGAATAAATATCGTGATGCGGTGGAGGTGAAATTAAACCCACCCCAGGAACGGAGCAGCGCAGTTTGGCAATATATTCAGACACCTTGTGTCCGGGTAGTTGCCCGCCCTCTCCAGGCTTGGCACCTTGAGCCATTTTGATCTGAATTTGATCGGCACTTGAGAGGTATTCGGCACTGACGCCAAACCGTCCAGAGGCAACCTGCTTGATTTTAGAGCGCATTGAATCGCCGGCTTGCAAGGCTACGTCAGCGGCAATGCGATCGGCGCCGAGCTCACTGGCCAGCGTTGCGCCCGCTTTGATGCCGCTGTTACCGGTGCGTAGTTCATTGCGATAGCGCAGTTCGTCTTCACCGCCCTCGCCAGTATTAGACTTTCCGCCGATGCGGTTCATGGCCACAGCCAGAACAGAATGGGCTTCAGTCGAGATTGAACCCAAAGACATGGCGCCAGTCGCAAAGCGCTTGACAATTTCTTTGGCGGGTTCGACCTCGTCGATTGAAATGGCGCGTGCGGGGTCAACCTTGAATTCAAAGAGCCCACGCAACGTCATATGGCGGCGACTTTGATCGTTGATCAGTTGAGCGTACTCTTTGTACGTGCGATAGTTGTTGGCGCGTGCCGCATGTTGCAACTTCGCAATTGAATCGGGTGTCCACATATGTTCTTCACCGCGCACGCGGTAGGCATACTCGCCACCTGCATCCAACGCATTTGCAAGAACAGGGTCGTTGCCAAAAGCTGCGCGATGTGTGCGTAAGGCTTCTTCGGCCACTTCGAAAATTCCGATCCCTTCGATGGTGCTGGCGGTGCCTGAAAAATATTTGTTGACCAACGCGGTACGCAAACCGACTGCTTCAAAAATTTGCGCGCCACAATAAGACATATAGGTAGAAATGCCCATCTTGGACATTACTTTATTGAGGCCTTTGCCGATTGCTTTGACGTAGTTTTTTTCGGCCTTCTCAGGAGTCGCTGACATTTGCTTCAAGCTTTCAAGGGCAAGAAACGGATGAATGGCTTCGGCGCCGTAGCCACCTAGCAAAGCAAAGTGATGGACCTCTCGCGCCGAGCCGGTCTCGACAACCAAGCCCGTGTTGGTGCGTAGGCCTTCGCGAATCAGGTGCTGGTGAATGGCGGAGGTAGCAAGCAAGGCGGGTATGGCGACCCGTTCGTGATCAACGTGACGGTCGGTCAGGATCAGGACGGTAAATCCAGTGTTCACGGCATCAACTGCGCGCGCGCAGAGCGCGGCCAAGCGGGCTTCGATCCCTTGGGCACCCCAGGCGGCCGGGTAAGTGATATCAAGCTCAAAACTGCGAAACTTATCGCCCGTGACTTCGGCAATGGATCTTAACTGCGCCATCTCGGCTACGTCGAGCACAGGCTGAGTGACCTCTAACCGCAAGGGAGGATTCACGTTGTTGATATCAAGTAGGTTTGGTTTGGGCCCAATAAAAGACACCAGCGACATCACCATTTGTTCGCGGATGGGGTCGATCGGTGGGTTGGTCACCTGAGCAAACAGCTGACGAAAATAATTGTAAAAAGGCTTTGCGCGGCTCGACAAAATTGCTAAAGGCGCATCGTTGCCCATTGAGCCAATCGACTCCTCGCCTGTCTCGGCCATCACTTCAAGAATGAACTTGTAATCTTCTTGTGTCCAGCCAAATGCCTGCTGACGGTCGAGTAAGGTTTCGTTCGGGTCGGACAGCGCGGTGTTTTTAGGTGCTGGCAACGACTCGAGCTTTACGCGCAAACGATCAATCCATTGCCGGTACGGACGCGAGTTTGCGAGTTGTGATTTGATTTCGGCATCGTCAATGATTCGACCTTGTTCGAGGTCGATTAAAAACATTTTGCCTGGTTGCAGACGCCATTTTTTAACAATTCGATTTTCAGGAATTGGTAAGGTCCCTGCTTCGGAGGCCATGATGACCATATCGTCATCGGTGATCAGATAACGGGCCGGACGCAAGCCGTTGCGATCAAGCGTGGCACCAATCTGGCGACCATCGGTAAAGGCCACTGCGGCGGGGCCATCCCACGGCTCCATCATCGCAGCGTGGTATTCATAAAACGCGCGACGGCTTGCATCCATATGCGTGTGTTGTTCCCAGGCTTCTGGAATCATCATCATCATGGCGTGGGCGAGTGAATAGCCAGACATGACCAAGAGCTCAAGACAGTTGTCAAAGGTCGCGGTGTCTGACTGACCCTCATAGACAATCGGGTATAACTTTTGAAGATCTTCACCCAGCACAGCAGACTGCATCATGCCTTCGCGAGCACGCAGCCAGTTGAAGTTGCCTTTGACTGTATTGATCTCGCCGTTATGCGCAATCATGCGATAGGGGTGTGCAAGCGGCCAGGCTGGGAACGTATTTGTTGAAAAGCGCTGATGGACCAACGCAACGGCTGAGACGGTTAACGGATCGGCGAGGTCACGATAGTACCGACCGACTTGATCTGCAAGGAGTAAGCCTTTGTAAACAATTGTGCGTACAGAGGCTGAGGGGACAAAATATTCTTGACCATGCACCAGGCCCATTGCTTGAATAGCATGGCTGGCAGTTTTGCGAATCACATAGAGTTTGCGCTCGAGTGCATCGGGCACCATGACATCGGCGCCGCGACCAATAAATAGCTGGCGAATGACAGGTTCGCACGCACGCACCGTGGGCGACATCGGCATGTCGGCATCAACCGGCACATCGCGCCAACCCAGAACGACTTGTTTTTCAGCACGCACTGCGCGTTCGAGCTCTTGTTCACAGGCCAGACGCGAGGCGATTTCTTTTGGCAAAAAAACCATCGCAACGCCATACTCACCCGGGGCGGGTAACGTCACGCCTTGGCGCGCGAGGTCTTGTCGAAAGAAGGCGTCAGGAATTTGTATCAAAATGCCTGCACCATCGCCCATGAGTTTGTCGGCACCGACTGCGCCACGGTGGTCGAGGTTTTCGAGGATTTTTAGACCTTGCTGGACGATCGAATGACTTTTTTGCCCCTTGATGTGCGCAACAAAGCCGACCCCGCAGGCGTCGTGTTCGTGCGCGGGCGAATAAAGCCCTTGGGCTTTAGGTAGGCTGCTGTGACCAATCGCCGCGGTTTGTTGCTGCGCGAAGGGCTGAAATTTCAAGGGGAAAGTTTGCATAAGGTGCTCCGGAACCACTAAAGGCATGTTG
This sequence comes from Alcaligenaceae bacterium, assembly GCA_037134635.1. Classification (GTDB taxonomy): domain Bacteria; phylum Pseudomonadota; class Gammaproteobacteria; order Burkholderiales; family Burkholderiaceae_B; genus Zwartia. The sequence goes on along the minus strand of JBAXLV010000047.1, from coordinate 912 downwards.
CAGTGCGAGGCAGAGACGATACGCCTGAAAATGCGGCACTGCAAGAGGAATTAATTGGGGTGCGTCCCTATTTAATCCAATGAACAAGAATGAGCAAAATTTAATGGGGACATATCACTTGACTAATTGATACGCTTGGGTCGACCACGCACTCCTGGCGCAACCCGTCTATTGGCCGAGGCGGTGAGCTCAGTTAAAAAAGTCGCACTCCCCAAGCCCCATTGGCCTCGTAGTGCAGCACTTATTTTTTGATCCTGTGCAGTGGTGTTTCCCTGGTTGAGCTGTTTGCGGTAGGCAGCCTGCCGATCAAATGGGGTGTTGCCACAGAGCCAATAGTCATGGTGCGGTTGCAGCCATGAGGCAGGTGAATCGCCCCTCTCGGTGTGTGAAACGGCCGACGACCACGCCCACTGCGCGGGCTCGTTGACTAAGCCCTCACGTACCGGGCTACGTTCGAGCCAGATGAGGCTTGAGAGCACCCAATGCTCAGGCTCGGGGATCGTGGACCGATACCGCCCAATAAATACCGTACCAATTTTTAAGTGCGCAGCGAGTCTGCGGCCCAAGTCTTGCATCACCCGAGGTACGCCCAGAGCATCGCTGGGCGTCAACAGAAAGCACAGACCCTTGGGCGACAGACACCAACCGTGCACAGCCACGCCATAGAGCCGAGCACTCTGGCCAAGCCAGGTTAACAAAAGTAGGTAGGTTTGCGCGGTCGTTGAATTGAGCGCTAAGTTAATACCATTTACAAATTGCGCAGTAATAAGTTGCGCGAACGCTGGGGCGTAAAGGCGAGGAAGTCGAGCCATCTCTAGGTGGTCTTGATGCCCCGCATCGCCACTAGGGCTTGCGAAGGCGGTAGAACAGATTTGGTGCGCTTACGATGTAGAGGTTGCCACCTTCATCGGT
>JBAXLV010000046.1:0-9612 GCA_037134635.1 Alcaligenaceae bacterium | reverse complement strand
TTTTGTCATCCGTAATTTCTTTTTGTAGTTAAACAATTGATACGGTGCGTCAATCAACGCAATGAGTCCGAGTGAGCTGACGGCCCAAATAAACGCCATCAATAAATAGTGATGGGTACTGGTGATGCCGCGTTCTACTGTGAGCGATGATAGTGTCAGTAGCGTTGGAAATATATTCCAGATGACCAAAAAGCTGACCGTCCCAACGAGCAGGGTCTTACCCACGGCTTTCAGAAGCTCTACCAGTGCGTTGACTGAGAACATATTTGCTAAGCCGGTCATTGGATTGAAGCGCGTCAAGTTCGGAACGATTGACTTTAACGTCAGACTCCAGCCACCAATCAAGATGGGGCTTGCAAGCGCAATAGCAATTAGAAGTGCCATGAGTGGCAAAAAACTTAATAACAAATCGGCGATGTCCGACTGCATACTCTCTAGCGGCAGTGTGTCGACAAAGGCCATTTCGCGCGTAAAGCTCAACCTGTCTGAAAGCATGCGCATCAGACTTTTGCCTAGCAAGTCACCAAACGCAGTAAAGCCAGCGGCGGCGGCAAGCAGTACGGCGCAGGTCGCTAATTCTCTTGATCTTGGTACGTCACCTTCTTCGCGCGCTTTTTCAAGTCGCGTCTCGGAAGGGTCTTCGGTTTTTTCTAAATCACTTTCTTCGGCCACCCTACTCTCCAAGGATGTAGCTGTTTAACGAACACAATGCCTAGTGTGCCCGTTTAAAGCAAAACAGCATCTAAAGAATAGGAGTATTAAGACCCCTTTTTTATTAAAGTTTTTGAAAAAAAAGCCGAAGAAGATCGTGAACGGTCCAAAGCGTGCTTAGTATCCTAAGCTGGCGAGTAATGCGTCAACTTCACTTTGCGTGCGAACGGCCTCTCTTTCGGTCTTCGCTTTTTTATTTTTCCTAAGGTTTTTAAGCATCTGGGCTTGGTCGCTGATTCCTAGCTCTGTATTTGCAGTCGAAAACTCGATTAACACTTGCGTAAGTTGTTGTTCGAGTTGTTCGCTTAACTGCATCATTTTCTGAACCATCTGTCCCGTGAGGTCTTGAAAATCCTGTGCCATCATAATGCGTAGCAAAAGGGCCTTCGTCTCTAAGCTCGTGGCCTGAGTCGCGCGACTGAGGGTTAAGGTGTCTTCAGCAAAACGCGCAACCTCAGGATCTAAGTTTTTCTTTGTAAGAAAAAAATGTGTCCCTTGCTCTGCCTGCTGCGCTTGCAGCAGCAGGGTATCTTGCAGCGGGATCCCGCGCTCAATTGCAGTCAGCACAATATCGGCCGATTCATCGGTTAACTTTGACACGTATGACAAGCGATCCTGCGTCTCAGGTATTTCGTTGCAAAAAGCTTCCAGAGCCCGATCGAAGCCAAGCTCGCGTAGGCTGTCGTGTAAGACGCGTGTAATTTGTCCGACTCGATCTAAAATCTCAGACTGCTGCTCGTTTTTGTTTGGCTGATCAGACTGTTCAGTTGACTTCAAGATGTCAAATTCGTTTTGCGCGTTGTGTGTAGGCACTGACATTATTGCTCTCCTCGCGACTTTTGTTCAAATATTGTCGTAACTTTTTCTGCGAGCGTCAGTGAGGTAAAAGGTTTCACGACATAACCATTTGCGCCGGCTTGAGCCGCCGCCACAATATTCTCTTTTTTTGCCTCGGCCGTCACCATCAGGACTGGAATGTGTTTGGTCTCGGTTTTGGCTCGAATCGCAGTCAATAATGAAAGTCCGTCCATCACGGGCATATTCCAATCGCAGATAATAAAATCGAAGTCAGTTACGGAAAGTTTATTTTGAGCGACTAAGCCGTTTTCAGCCTCTTCTACATAGAGATAGCCAATCTGTTTAAGGATATTACGTATGATTCTTCGCATCGACGTAAAGTCGTCAACGATTAAGAACTTTGCGTCTGGAAATAGGACAGTTGATGGAGTCATTCGGGGAACTTAAAGAGTTAGTGCGGGGAGGGGAAACGTAAAGAATTAGAACAGAGACCAGTCGTTTTCAGCTATTGGTTTGCCACCAGAAACAGAGTTGTTTTTAGCGGGTGATTGCTCTGAGTATAACGAAGATGCGTTGACGGCGGCAACTGATGGGATATGCCCGAGTACGGCATCATTTACGACCAGCTTAAGAGGCGAGCTTTTGTCCAAGGGCGATTGATTACCGGGAGAGCCGCCCAATGAACGTTCTAAGGCTTGCGCTTGCTGATTTAGATCGTTTGATACTTCAACTTGGTGGGTAAGGAGTAAGGTTTGTTGATGACTATGGCCCTCCATCTGCTCGCGTGCAATTGAAAGTTCAGAAAGTCCTTGAACAGAGGCGTGCGCGACTTCAGCGCTGGATTGCGTGAACGTCTTGATTTCATTGGCTTGACTAAGTAGATCTTCTCTATTCTTGGACGCATGTGTAAGACTTTCATGCGCGGCGATTAGGCTAGCGTCAGTTTCGGAAATGAGTGCCCGAATAGAATGCGTTTGGGTCATGGCCCGCTCTGCCAAATGGCGAACTTCGCCACCAATGGCTGAAATGCCTCTGCCTTCATCGCCTATTCTTGCCGCTTCGATTGCAATATTGAATGCAAGCATATCGCCTTGTAAGGCAATGTTTTCAACGATCGCCAATTGTGCACTAACCTGTTGAGTATTTTTTTGAATGAAATCGATGGCCTTGGTAATTGCCTCTAGCTGTTTTTGATCATCGTGCGTCGTCAAGATCAGGGCACTGCATACCTTTTCACCATCCCGTAGGCGATCCGGAAGTCGCTGCATGTTTTGCAACAAAGATAAAGTTTGTACCCCGGCATGATGCAGCTCAGACTGTCGGGCTCTATTTAGTTTCAGGTGCAGCTCGTGATCCGTCTTGAGCGTCTGAATGGTCTTTGAAACATCTGCACTTAATGAAAGTGCGCGCTGTACGGTTTCTGCAAACTTTGCAGCTAGGTCAGTCGTATCATCTGTAGTTGTTTGAGCCGTACTTTGGGTCACAATAGCCGGCGCACTTGGTTGCTGTATCGATGCCATGGCCTTTGAATTGAGTGCCGCCACTTTCGCTTCAACATGACGCAAAACCACGTGATCGAGCATGTCGTTGATCAGCCCAAGCGTTTCGCGACTTTCGGCATGGTGGGCGTGAAGACTTGCGCGTGTTTGAAGGTCGTCGGCCAAAATGCGTTCGTGGACGTGTCTGACGTCTATAAATAAACGAATCAGCGTTTCAGGAAATACTGTCAGTGCTGTTTTAACGTTTGCAAGTATTGATTGCTTTGCTAGGAGCTCAGCGCCCAGGCGCGACTTGAAAAGCTGATCGACCAGGGCGCCAATCTCTTCAGGAGGCGCACCTAGAATTTTATTCAATGCAAAGTTGATTTCAATACCCATCCAAATCAACAAAACCATCACAATCACGAGCGAGGCGAGCGTTCCCCAAAGCATATTTTCATAATTCTCGACGCTACTTTGATATTGCGTCTGGCTTATTTTTGTTTTAGCAATTTGTCGATTCGTCAGACTATCAATATCTTTAAGGATCGTTTCTAATCCTAAGCTCGCTCTGGAAAAACGACGGGCGAGATCATCCGTTGTGAGTAAGGGTGCCGAATTGTTTGGTATTTGTAGCTGAGGTCTGAAGACCTCTTGATAGGTTCGAGTGATTGAGTCGTACAGCGACTTTTCTTCGGCTGTCTGTAAGGTTTTAGGTAATACGGCCAATAAGCTATTGATACTTTGAAATTTTTTTTCAGTTTGTATCGAAAAGCTATTAAGCAGTGCGGTGGACAACTGTTGTGTTTTTGAGCTTGCTTCCTGTTGAATGATCTGATCCGTCGAAGCCAGATTTTCGAATGCATAAAGACTTTGCGATAGCAAGGCAACAATATTCGTTAAGACTTGAGGTGAATAGGGTGTCGCATCGTAATTGGTTTTGATGACTCGATTTGCAACGTAAAGCGAGATAAAGCTTATGCCCGTCACGAGGGTCAGCGCAACGAGCGAGACTGCAATCAATAATCTTAAGCGAGTGGCAATCGTCAGTGCATTCATGATTTTATTCGACCTGCGTAGCACAGTGATTGAGCTTATTCATCGTACAGGCCATCCACGCTAGCTAAGTCATCGTGCGTGATTAATTTGTCTAAATCCAACACCACCAAAAGGTTCTCGTCCACCTTGATCAATCCAGAGGAATAATGAAGATAGCTCATTTCACTTTCGCGTTGCATGGGCATGTTAATCATTGACTTATCGGTCGTAATGACTTCAGTCACACCATCGATTGCGATCCCGAATTGTCTTTCATGCGCATTTAAAATAATGATATTTTTTGGACAATGATCGTTATTCTTGACAAGACCAAATTTGATGGCAAGATCAATCATTTGGATTTTATTTCCACGCACGGTCATGACTTGATGAATCGATTTGCTGGCTCCTATTTGAGGGTAAATAATCTCGTAGCCGTGAATTTCCTCAACTTTTAAAATATCGAGTGCAAAAATAACTTCATTAAACCAAAAAGTTAAAAGTTCTATTGACTGCGGGGCTGGATACGATGTCGACGGGTCGATGTGCGCTGGACTTGATCTATTCAAGACTGAATCTCCTGAGCGCCCTCTGCCTGACAACTGTTATTCAAAGACTTGGTTGGAATTGTGATGATGAACTTTGTTCCCTGGCCAAGCACTGACTCGATTTGTATCTCACCTTTCAGGCTCTCGATTCTCTGTTTAACAATATCCAAACCGACTCCGCGGCCTGAAATGTCTGTGACAGAATCAGTGGTTGTTAGCCCTGGGGCAAAGATCAAGTTCAAGATCGCGTGATCGTCTTCACCCGTGGGAAGAGATATTTTTTTATTTTTAGCGGCCTGCAAAACTTTTTGTCGGTCAAGACCCACACCATCATCTGCCAGTTCAACAATTAGCTGATCCTGCCCGAGTTTCGCACACAAGCTGATGTTGCCATGTTCAGACTTATTTAGGTTCCGACGTATGTCAGGCGGCTCAATGCCGTGATCTATACAATTTCTGATCAGCTGGATAAGTGGGACGTTTAATTGTTCGATGGTGAATTTATCAGCGAAAAGTGATCCACCCCTTATGTGCAGCTCAACTTTTTTTTCAAGACGGGTGGCCAGATTTTGCGCTAGTGAGGGGATCTTCGAGAATAGATAATCTAAGGACAAATGACTCATCTGAGTCGACAGCTGGCGCAGTTGTTCAACACAAGAGTCAAGAGACTTCAGGTTATCCGCGAGTACTAAAGGGTTTCCATCTGTAGCAATTTTATTTTTGATATTAGACAAGTGATCAACTAAATTGCTCAGTTCAATCAATTGTCCGACAGAGACGCGAACCGACTGTTCGAGTTGGGTGTTTATTTCGACTGATGCGGGTTTGTTTGGAACCCGCTCTGAATTTGATGAACTGTTTTCAGCCAGTGTCTCGTTAAGTAAGGTGATTGCGATGTCTTTGCTTGACAGGTAAAACCCACAGACTAGCCCAATCGTGTCATGGGTCTCTGTCGTTACAAGCTCAAAGCAACCGACCGCACCTCGTTGGCTAGTGGTATTTTTTAATGCGCCCAGAACGATGAGGCTCTCAGTCACCCGTTCAATATCTTTTTGTGTCGCATTAAAGAGCTCTATTTGGTATCTGTTCGTAGGTGCCAACATCGTCGCAGGCGCAAGTGGGACGTCAGAGACCAGCTTGTTTTGCTTACTGGCGCCTTCTCTTAGCGAGTCAAACAGAACATCCAATTTACCTATGACTTGGTTGCATTGCTCTTGACTCGGCGTTTCTCCTAGACGGTATATATCAAGGTGGCCGCTAATTTCGTTGAGTGATTGCTTGAGTGCCGTCACGTGTCGGCGTTCGAGCGCACTGGGTGACGTTGCTATCGTTCGAATGTAATCCAAACTATTTTCGAAATGGTGAGTGAGCGCAGTGATATCTGTGATTCCGAGTGTCGAAGAAGTCCCTTTAATCGAATGAATAACTCTAAATACTTGAGAGATCAGATTGAGATCTGAGGTGGCTGCGTCGAAAAGCTCTAACGCGCGCCGAGTCTCGGCGAGGCTTTCGAGGGACTCTTCTATAAAATATTCGTGAGTTGGCGTGAAATCTGTTGACATGAATTCGCTTAAGACTGTCGGCAATTTGGCAATACGAAGGATCGACGCCAAATACTGATTCAGGATACAGCCCGTCTGAGGGATTCAATCCTAAGAATAGGCATGATAATTACTTCAATTCTTTTTAGTGATGTCAGGTTAATGTCGCGTGTCAACGAGGTGCCAGCAGGAGGATAATGACGGAAGTTTCTGTCGTGCTGGCCGTCGTACCGTTGACCTCTGTTTTACTTGAGTCACCCGAGGCGGGTGTTTTGGCGTCTTCTCGTTCAACAGTCGGTAGTGGCTGAGCGCCGGCCGGGGCGATTGGATTTCCGGGTTGCTGAGCTTCATCCTCAGCTTTTTGCTGATCTTCAAGATTTTGCAGTAGCGTCTCGGCTTCTGTCGCCTCGATGATTGATAGCATCTTTTGATCACCTCTGACTCGAGCCTCTGCTTTCATGTTCATGACGATAATGGCAATACGTCGATTTACTGGATTGAGCGGATTGTCTTTGTCGAACGGGACAGCGGACCCCATTCCGTCAATCTGCAAGACCTTATCCGCATCCATATCGCCATTGATCAGCTCTCGTCTTGCCGCGTTCGCACGTTCAGCAGACAGCTCCCAATTGCCATAGGCCTTATTGCCTGCGTTAAAAGGTAACGCATCGGTATGACCTGAAATTTTTATTTTATTTGGCACGCTATTGATCATTGGCCCCATGGCTCTGAGAATGACTTTGGCATAGGGTTCTAGTTCTGCTTTTGCTACTGAAAACATCGCTCGATTTTTTTCGTCAACAATCTGAATACGCAGGCCATCCGTATCAATATCGATCATGATTTGATTCTTGAACTGACTCAGATTGGGGTTCGACTCAATCATTTGCTTGAGTTGTTGCTCAAGCCCTTTAAGACGATCCATCTCGGTTTTTTTCAGAAACTCGTAATCCGATACATCGGGCTTTTTTCTTGGGACCCTTGGATTGACCGTTTTTTTAGTGGGGATGTCTTCAACGACCCTGTCTTGCCCCACCTTGGTGGTGAGTGTTCGACCGCCACCAACCAAAATACTGTTACTTGCGCCAGCACCGCTACCACCTTGCATCGCCACCTTCAGGGGGGTTTTGAAATATTCAGCAATACCCGAGAGATCGCCGGCAGATTGAGAGCCGAGCAGCCACATCAACAAGAAAAATGCCATCATCGCTGTCACGAAATCGGCGTAGGCAATTTTCCAGGCGCCACCATGATGGCCTCCGGCTACCTTTTTTATTTTCTTGACGACAATGGGCGACTGGATGTCTTCAGCCATATTGAGCTCGAATGTTCATGAGATTAGAGCAAAACACTATTTCTGTTTGGTCAGTTTGATATGCTCTTCAAGCTCTAGAAATCCTGGGCGCTCTGTCGAGTTCAATACTTTGCGTCCGAATTCAATTGCAATGACTGGCGCGTAGCCTTGCAGGTGCGCGAGTAAGATGACCTTCACCGTTTGATAAAACTTGGTGGACTCATTCAGTTTTTGTTCTAACAGCCCTGACAAAGGACCAACAAAGCCATAGGCCAGCAAAATACCTAAAAAGGTTCCGACTAACGCATGAGCAATCAAGATGCCCAGCTCGGCGGGAGGTAAACCTACCGACTCCATGGTATGCACCACGCCCATCACGGCCGCGACGATACCAAACGCGGGTAACCCATCCCCCACTTTGGCCACACAATGAACCGGGGCGTGTCCTTCTGTATGATGAGTTTCAATTTCGATATCCATCAGATTTTCGAGCTGATAGGCATTCAAACTGCCAGACAGCATGAGCCTTAGATAGTCCGAGATAAAGTCCATCAAGTGGTGATCCTTAAGCATGTTCGGGTATTTTGAAAAAATCGCACTTGCTTCCGGATCTTCAATGTCTTTTTCGATTGCGATCAAACCTTCTTTGCGAATTTTTGCAAGTATCTCGAACATCATGCCCAAAAGATTCAAATAAAGATTTTTTGAGTATTTTGAGCTTTGAAACAGTGAGGGAAAGGCCGCCGCGGTTGCCTTGATTGTTTTTAGATCGTTGCCAACAAATAAAGCACCCAAGGCGCCGCCGCCGATCATCAGCAGTTCAAGCGGTTGAAACAGAGCGGCCAGATGACCCCCTGCCATAGCAAAGCCACCAAAAACACTGGCACACACGATGACATAACCGATGATGACGAACACGTTGCGCCCTTAAATTAGAAAAATCATCCAACTTTGCATGTTAAAGCGTGGCGTGCAAATTGAATTTGATGAACAAGACGGATTTCGCTTGTTTATTTAGCTTAACCAGGATCGCGTGCCGTGAATTGTGTCTTGGCACGTGCGACCTTCTGAGCTAGTGGATGGGCCTGACGGATCGTCACATGACGTAGACGTAAGTTGCGGGGTCGTCAACGGGCACGTCTAGCGTAAAGCCAGGCTTGACGTTTGGGACCGGAAATTCATGCGAGATGAATAATGTGTTTGGGCGCATTTCCTGAACCGCCTTTGCGTAGAGATTTTCCATGGGTGCCGGTGATAAATAGGTAAAAATCACGTCGTAGTGACCAAAATTTAATGATTGATAATTACCTAAAATAAATCTTGCCTTTGAATTGGTATAGAGTTTTCTGAGTACGCTGATCAACCAGGGGAGTGGGGCGGATTCGATACCGATTACGGTCAACGCCGGATTTTTTTGTTTTAGATCTAAAACAAGACCCCCTAAGCCGCTTCCTAAATCGATCAAGTTCGTTGTGTTGCGCGACTTTAATAGATCGTTAATGCGATCCCAGACCGGTTTCTTTGACGGAAAATACGGAACACGATTTTTAATGCACGAGGGATAGAGGCTGAGCAAAAGCAAAAAGCCCACAAGATAAATCAGACTGGGTAGCGCTAAGCGATGGGTCGCATAGGCTGCAATTGGAAAAATGCAATGAATATATCTCCACCAGATCTCATGCTGTAGAACAATAGAAAATAGAGTGGATAAACCGGCCTGCAGCAGACATAGCCAAAGAAGCTCTATCGGAAGTGCCAGGGTGTAGAGGTTGATCAACGCTAGCGCTGCCACGCAACAGAGAGCCAAAATTTGTACCGCAAGCGCACGTAACGCGGGCGATCGCATCTCTGAGCCAGCCGATTAAATTTATAGCGTCGGTGCGTGGGTTTCTTCGTTTACTTTACGCGTCGATCGTTGGTATTTACCGGCGCGCGATGGGATATGACATAAATTACAGAGATAATCCTGATTCAGGTCATAGGTATTGACAAGGAACAGCCCGCTGCAACGACTGCAGGGCTCCATTGTGAGTAAATTATTTTGTACAAAACGCACGAGAGTCCAAGCACGTACTAGGCTCAGCACCGGCTCGTCAGTCATTTGAAACTCTTCTGTATGTTCGAGTTCACGCGCTTGCTCAAGATATAGCTCGTAGGCAGTGGCGAGCGCATGAATGCCATCGATCCCTGCATTTGTTCTTAAA
>JBAXLV010000045.1:0-9615 GCA_037134635.1 Alcaligenaceae bacterium | reverse complement strand
GGCACTTGCAGTTGTTGGAAACTCGTCAACAAACCAAAGGTGTGCGGGGATTTTGAACGCGGCGAGTGTTTTGGCGACACCTTTGAGCGTTGCGCCCACGTCGGGTGGGCGGTGCTTATGCTTTGCAATTGCAAAGGCAACGGCACGAGGTTGACCATTGATTTCAACACCCACAACCTGAGCGCTTTCAATTTCGGGTTGTGCAGCTAGCACATCTTCGATTTCAGCCGGGTCAACTAAAAAGCCTCCAAGTCGCATCGTATCGCCCATACGCGATTGATAAACAAAGCTGCCATCACCGCGCAGGTAGCCTAGGTCACCCGTTTTAAAGTAGCCGTCTTGGGTAAACGCCTGAGCAGTGGCCGCTGGGTTGTTGAAGTAGCCTTTGAATAAGGTGGGTGATTTGATCTCGATCTCACCTGAAATACCAGGTGCGCACAGCGCTAAGGTGTCGGGGTCGCGCACGCGCACGTGAGCCAGCGCGCCGGCTGCTGGGGTGCCGCCGCCTAACGCACGCTCTTCAAGTGGCAATGAGGGCTGTTGTGCCGAGAACAGTGCATGTACTTCGCTTGAGCCATACAGCCCACGCATGGGATAACCGCGAGGTACGAGTGTTTGAGCGAGCTCGATAAAGCGTGCGCTAAAGGCGGCAAAGCCAAAGAGTTTAAGTGAGGGAAACGCGATAGGCTCGGGGTTTTGTTCAGCAAAGCGTCGAAGCATTTCATCACTGCCAAAGATGTGCGTAATTTGATATTGTCGAATTAAGTGACTTGCAGAAGCAACATCAAAAAAATCCATCAGAACAACCGGCATTTTTGCGGCGATGGTCGCGAGCGTACTATTTAAACCGTACACTCCGCAAAAAGGAAGCGCAGTCAGTAAGATGTCATTGGGCTCGCCAAAGTGATAGCTCTGCGCGACATGTCTTGCGTGCTCGCTGAGGGTTCTTTGGGTGTGTACAACCAATTTTGGGCCCTTTGTCGTACCCGACGTTGTAAAAAAAATAACAGGTAGATCGGCAAACTTTGGGTCTTGCTGACGAGGCTGACTGTGCGGATCATTGCGTGTCGCGCTTGTTGCGTTTTTGAGCTTGGGAACAAACGGCGTAACGGGTCGGTTCAAGAGCTGCGCGGGCGTCTGTTCGTCTGCGTCGACCATCATGATTTTTTTAAGATGGACTAGATTACTTGCATCAACGTCTTGTATCACCTCGGCAAAATCAATCTTTCGAAAATTGAGCTGAAGGATTAAAAAATTTGCCTGTGAGTTGGTCAAAATATAATGCACTTCGTGGGCACGATATTTTGTATTGACGGCCACCAGTGTTGCACCTAAACGTGCCAGCGCAAAAAAAATGGCTAACCATTCAACTCGGTTAATGAGCCAGACCGCAACGCGATCGCCGGTTTGAATGCCTTGCTCAGTGAACCAGGCTTCGGTGTCTTGTACGAGTTGCTCAAACTGAAGATAAGAGATTTGCTGATCGTCTTGAATCAGCATGGTCTCGTTGGGCGTTTGACTTAAATGGTGCTGATAGACTGAATCCAACGCGTACGACTGCAACATGTCAATACAGTTCCATCAGGTCTGCGTTATTGCTGAAGGCTTCTGGCGTGCCCTCGCGAATGAGTTGACCGGATTTCATGACAATCACGCGATCTGAGATTTTTAGTGCTTCGCGAATATTCTGTTCAACAATCAGAATTGACATTTTGCGTTCTTGTTGCAGGGCCCTTAACGGGCCTGCCAAGTCTTGAAATAATTTTGGCGCCAGACCAATTGAGGGCTCATCCAGCAGCAAGCAGCGAGGCTGACCTAGCAGTGCGCGACCCAGCGATACCATTTGCTGTTGTCCGCCTGAAAGTGTACCGGCGCGCTGGGTATAAAACTTTTTAATCATTGGTAGTACGCTCATCACCCAGTCCAGGCGTGCAGCTTGCTCACCCTTGGGGATCCCGTTGGCCCAAAACCCAAGCCGCATGATTTCGGCGACTGTTAATCCGGGAAACACGCCTCGGCCCTCGGGAACAAGGGCGATACTTGCGGCATTCATACCACGCGGATCGGGTTTGTCGACGACTTTACCCTCAAGTGCGATGGTGCCTTCGGCTAGAGGGACTAGGCCAAAAAGTGCTTTCAATAGCGTTGATTTTCCGGCACCATTGTGCCCAATCAAGCAAAGCACTTCGTTGTAAGCGAGGTTGACATTGAAGTTTTCAAGTACGGGTCTGCCGCCATAGCCCACACGCAAGTTTTTGGCTTCGATGAAATTGGCCGCGGTCATGCGCGTTCTCCAAAATAGATCGCGGCGAGGTGCGGATCTTTCAAGATATCCTCTGAGCTGCCTTGGGCGAGCAATTTACCTTGATCTAAAAACGCAACACGATCAGAAAGTTGAATCACGATATCCAGGTTGTGTTCGATGATGCATATCGTAATGCCGCGTTTCGCATAATCTCGCAACAGCGCCACAAAGCGTTCAAAGGATCGCGGATCAAGGCCAGAGGCGGGTTCGTCGAGCAGCCAAAGCTTGGCTTGGCTCGCCATGATGCGCGCAAGGCTCAAGAATTTGCGTTCGGCATAAGCAAGGTCGTCCGCGCGTTCGTGGCGCTTATCGCTCAATTGTGTTTCAGTTAGAATTTCGGTCACGCGCTGCTCGGCCGCTTTGCGTCCAGCCTGCCACAACCAGCTGCCGCGCTCCATGACGGTCATGATGTTTTCTTCGACAGTCATCTGGTTATAAAGGCGCAAATCTTGAAACGTGCGCGCGATGCCTAAACGGGCAACTTGCCAGGGCTCAACACCTTTGAGTGGCTTGCCTAACCAGTGCACGGTGCCACTACTCGGAATTAAATGCCCGGTGATCAGGTTAAACAAGGTCGTTTTACCTGCACCATTGGGGCCGACTAGCGTGGTAATGACACCGGCCGGTAAATCCATGGTGACATCATCAATCGCCTGCAAGCCACCAAAGTTTTTATTCAGATTTCGAATCTGCAGCAAGATTTCTTGTCCAACCGCTGAAGTCGTCATGCTGACTTCTCCTTGCTGCGACCGCCGACCAAACCACCCGGACGAAACAGCATCAGTAACACCATGGCTAAGCCGTAGATGATTTGTTGAATTGAGCCAAGCTCGGTAGGCGGCAGGAAGGGCAAGTAGGTCAGGGCGGCGGGCAACGACATTAAGAGGGCCGCACCCACGATGGGTCCAAACAGCGTACCCGTACCGCCAATAATGACCATCGCCATTAACAGAATCGAGGTTTCAAGCATGAAACTCTCGACATTGATAAAGCTAATGTAAAAGGCGTAGAGCGATCCGGCCACACCTGCTAACCCGGCTGCGACTGCGACAGAAAGGGTTTTGATGGCGTTGACATGTTTGCCATACGTTTGCGCTGCCGATTCACTATCGCGAATAGCCATCAAGCTTCGACCAAAACTGCCACGCACAAGGAGCGCGGTGATGCCGACGACGATGCCAAGCACCACCAAAGCCAGTGCTAAAAATGCCGTGTCGTCATTGAACGTATAGCCCAACAGTTTGGGGCGTGGAATCCCGATCATGCCCCCCAAGCCGCCGGTGATGGATTTCCACTCGGAGAAGATCGTGACGCCAATCACTTGTAGGCCAAGTGATGCGGCGACAAAGTATTCGCCGCGTACGCGTAGGGCAGGTAGTGCGAGTGCCATCGACAGCACGGCTGAAATGGTGGCTGAGGCCGCCATGCAAAGTAATAAAGAGTCAGAGGCGTGCATCGCAATATAGGCGGTGGCATAGGCGCCAACACCAAAGAAGATGGCATGCGCCAATGAAAAAATACCCGCATAGCCCATGATGAAGTTCAGCGTCAAGGCCAAAATTGCATTGATGCAAAAAAGTACGGCAATATTTTGAAGATAAGCAATCATGTTTTGTTCTCTCTTAAGACACAACCGCGCGGCCGTACACACCACCGGGCCGGAACAGGATGAACAAGAACAAAATCACGAAGGTGACTGCTTCGCTCCATTGCGGATCAATAACCGATAGACAAAGGTTTTCAGCCATGCCTAAGATCAGTCCAGCCATCGCTGCGCCGCGTAAGCTGCCCACGCCCCCGACGATGGTGGCTGCGATACTAATCAGCATGACGTGATTGCCCATGGCAGGATTTAAGCCTGAGGTTGCGGCCGTTAAGATCGCAGCAGGCACGACGAGAATTGAACCGATCAAAAAGACATATTGCGACAGCAGGCGCGGCGTCAAGCCATAGACTTCAACGAGGGTTGGGTTTTCACCCAGTGCGCGCAAGGCAATGCCTAGATTGGTTTGCGTCAGTAACCATTGCAGTGCCATAAAAAATATCAGGGCACACAATATCACCACGGCCGCGATCGGTGCGACATAGAGTCCGGGAAGCATTTCAAGACTTTTACTAAGAGGCGTTGACACCGTGACTGCCCCGCGATCAAAAATCATCGCAATGAGATTTTGCACCACGATGGCCATACCAAACGAAGCCACAAAGACTGTAAAAAATGAACCTTCGTGCTTTTGAATACGCGCATAAATCACGCGATCAATCAGAACACCGAAAAGACTGGCCGCAATAGCGGCTGCGAGCGCCGAAACGGGCCAGTTGATGTGTAAGACTGAATAGCACTCATAAAAAATGTAACCGGCGATCGTAAACGTCGCCCCATGCGCCGCATGAAAAATTCGGGTCATGCCAAAAATCAGCGAAAACCCGGCTGCAATGAGCGCATAGAGTGCGCCAGTTTGCAGGCCATTGATGAAGAGTTGCGCAAACAGCATGAGGCGTTTCCAGATTTAAACGACAGCGGTGACAGATTATTTTGCAGAAAATACGACTTTGGTCGTGCCATCACCAACAATTTCATTAATCTGAATAGGTGCCTTCACTGTGCCGTCATCGGCAAACGATACAGTGGCACCGACAAATTCGAAGCTCTTCGTGGCTTTGCGCTGCGCCAGTAAGTTTTCACCTGTTACAGGTTTGCCGGCTTTTTCGAGTGCAGCGGCCAGTTCGGCAAAGGTTAAGACGGCGTTGTAATAATTCACAACATAGGCGCCTGGCTCTTTGTTGTATTTGGCTTTGTAGTCAGCCACGACGCGCTTGGTGAGCGGATCATCGCGTGTTAGGTTGAGCTGTTGGCCAGAAAAATAAATACCTTTGGCTTCGGGTAACGAGGCGATTGAGGGTGTTGAAAAAGCTGAGTAGCTTGCAATGGTCTGGGTGATGGCGTTGTCGCGCAACTGTTTCACGAGCTGCACTTGTTGATTACCATAAGAGGCGATGTAGACGACGTCGGGTTTGGTGTCACGTACGCGCGCGGCCACACCAGAAAACTGTTGGGCGGTTGTTGGAATCGAAAAGGTACCAACCATTTCTCCACCCGCGGCTTTGACCTCGGTTGAGAGTTCGGTGACCAGCGACTGTCCAAGCGGATCGTCAACATAAATCATGGCGATGCGCTTTAAACCCTTTTCTTTGACTAAGAAGGGTGCCATGACGCGTACTTCAAAGTTTGCCAGAGGGATGGTGTTCCAGAAGTATTCGCCGAGTGTGGCCAAATCAGGGCCTACACCACCGCCATTGGCCATGACGGTTTTAGTGCGCTGACCAACCGCTGCTACTGCTTTGGACACGCCAGTAAAGGCTGAGAGTGCAAAAGGCACTTTCGAGACGTTGACGAGTTTGGTGGCTGCAGTGACACCTTGCGCAGGCAGGGCCTGACTGTCTTCATAAATGACCGTGAGCTTGCCGGAAAGTTTTTTGTCTGCATTGATGTGCTCGACCGCCAGATCTACGCCCGTGCCAAATACCTGACCGTATTCGGCGTTTGGACCGCTCATTGGAAAGATTGCGCCAATCGCATAGTCGGCAGCGACGGCGGGCAACGCCCAGGCGGCCTGTGCAAGGGTAAGCCCTAGGATGAATTTTTTCATGAGATTGCTCCTGAGTGTTGTGCGCCTAACCCAGAAAGGATCCCGAGTCGCTGGCAACTGTTTTTAATGTGTGCGTTGATGAAAAAAAGCCTCAGCGCATTGCTTGCCGCATTCTTTCAGGATTTTGGTTTTGTGTCCAACAGATAGCTTAGGCGTTAGTCTGTATTGCGCTTAGAAGGGTTTGATGCTGCAGAGCAGCATGCCGCCTGCGCGCGAAGTGCTTTTTTATCAACCTTGTTGGTGCTGGGGATTCGAGGAAGTGTTGGGATAAAAGAAAGCAGCTTGGGCTTTTTGTAACTGGCAATATGCCGGCGGCAATGTTCAATCAGTTCATCAGCGCTAGGTTGTTCACCACGGCACACTACAAAGGCCATGACTGACTCGCCCCACTTCTCATCGGGCATCCCCACGACGGCCGCTTCAAAGACCAAAGGGTGAGTGAGCAGCGCTTCTTCGACTTCACGAGAATAAATATTCTCACCACCCGAAATAATCATGTCCTTTTTTCGATCGACTAAAAATAAAAAATTCTGATCATCAAAGTAGCCCATGTCGCCGGTATAGCACCAGCCATCGCGCAGGGTCAGATGAGTCGCGATTGAGTTGTTCCAATAGCCTTGCATCGTGGCTTCTGAACTGATGGTGATCTCGCCCACTTCGTTGCGCGCACAGGCGGTGCCATCTTCGTGACGCAACATAATCTGACAGCCAAAATAAGGCTGTCCGGCAGAGGCCAGGCGTTTGATGTCGTCGGCTGAACCATCAAGCGTGTGCTGGTGCTTGTACAGGCAGGTGCCCAACATGCTCTCGGTCATGCCGTACACCTGCATGAAGATGAGCCCAAATTGACCAATGGCGCGCTTGAGCAAGGGTACCGGCATGGGCGCCGACGAATAAATGACCGTGTGCAAGGTGTTGGGTTTGTCGAGATACGCTTTCGGCGCGTCAAGCAGCATCTGAATCATGATGGGGGCCAAATGGGCTGCGGTGATCGGATCGCGCGCCAGTGCGGTCAAAACAGCATTTGGCTCGAACGCTCGGTGTACCGCGACCGCGCCACCTGACCAGGCGTACGACAAGTAAATGCTAACTGCGCCAAGGTGATAAAACGGCATCACCAATAGGGCGCAGTCTTGCGGGCTTGCCGCAAAGACATTTGAACAACTCTTCGTTTGTTCGACTTGCCCTCGCTGGTGATGCATCACCCCTTTGGGTTGCCCAGTTGTGCCGCTGGTATAAACCAAAAAGATTGTGTCTTGTTCGCGGGCCTGTAACGCGGGCCGAGTTGTTTGCGCTTGCCTTAACAGGCTTTCATAATCGTTGAAATGATTGACTAATACGTCCGAAGGTTTGCCTATGCAAATTAATATAGGAATCGTGCTCAGGTTGCTGCAGATCTCTTGAACACGTTCAGCGTACTGCGCTTCGAAAATCCATACCGAAGGTGCGCTGTCGTCAATGATGTGAACTTGTTCGCGCGCGCTCAGTCTGTAGTTCAAGCCAACACTGATGAGTCCAGTGAGGCCAGCCGCAACGATTAACTCAAGATATTCAAGACAGTTTTGCGCCAGAATCAACACGCGATCTTGACGTCGTAAGCCTAAAGCGCTTAGCGCATTACCCAGCTGATACGCACGCCTTAAGAGTTCAGCATGCGTGATTTCGCGCCCTTCAAAGTAGACCGCGGTCGAGTTGCCAAAGAGCGCAGAATTTCTTTCGAAGATATCGCCTAAGATCACTGAGTGCCTTTGATTATTTGTTTAAGTCAGAAACAAATTCGACGTCAGAACGATGACTGCGCTTATGATACCGTTTGCACAGGCTGTACACAAAGTGTAAGCCTTGAAGTTGAACGGATAGACGTGATGAAGAGGTACTTGGATGAATTTCGAGATGTCCAGCGAAAATAGGCTCTTGGCAGAGACCGTACGGCGCTTTGTTAAAGAACGGCTGATGCCGCTCGAGGCCGCTATTGATGCGGCAGATGAAGCCGATCCCCTGGTGCTGCAGGCCTTAAAGAAAGAAGTGATTGAGTTGGGCTTGTTCGGTTACAACATGCCTCAGGCCCTTGGCGGGCCTGAGTTATCCGTGGCCGCGCAAAGCGTGATTGATGAAGAGTTAGGGCGCACGACCATGCCCTTGGCTGAGGCGTTCGGACACTTGCCAGGCTCGCTGCTGATGGCCAATGACGATCAGTGCGAATGGTTGGTCAAGCCACTCATGCGCGCTGACACCACGATTGCTTATGCATTGACCGAGCCCGCTGCGGGATCTGACCTGTCGGCGATCGCAACACGTGCAGAAAAAGTCACTGGCGGTTGGCGCTTAAACGGGACTAAGCATTTTATTTCAGCAGCCGAGCACGCAGATCATTTAATTGTTTTAGCGGTCACCGATAATCAGGCGCCGCTGAAATCAAGGCTCACTACCTTCATTATCGAGCGAGGTAACCCTGGCTGGAAAATCCTCAGACGCTTTCGCAAGATGGGTTGGCACGGCCATCCCTTGTCCGAATTGGCGCTGGATGATTGCTTTGTTTCGGATCGTCAGGTGTTAGGGCAGCCAGGCCAAGGGTTCTTGACGATGATGGCGACGATTAATAACGATCGACTGATGGTTGCCTGCAAGTGTGTGGGCATTGCGCAGGCGTTAACGGACTTGGCTCTGCCATATGTTCGACAAAGAAAAACATTTGGTTCGGCGCTGTCTGAGCATCAGGCAATTCAGTTTATGTTGGCCGACAATGATGTTGAACTGGATGCGGCGCGCTTGTTAACGCAAAAGGCCGCTTATCTCGCTGATCAAAAAAATACCGAGTTTCGCATTGCAGCCTCGCGAGCCAAGCTCTACGCAAGTGAAATGGCGGGGCGCGTGGCGGATAAGGTCATGCAGATCTTTGGTGGCGCGGGCTATATGGCAGATTTACCCATCGAGCGGTTTTATCGCGACGTCAGGGCGTTTCGGATTGGAGAGGGCACTTCTGAAATGCAGAGGCTGCAAATTGCACGGCATGTAATTTTGAGCTGAATGGGCGGTATTGCTTAAACGCTAGCTTTTAAAAAATCCAACATTGCCGCGTTCACGGCCTCGGCATTTTCATATTGTGCCCAGTGTCCGGCCCGATCGATTGTTTGAAGTAGCGCCTTGGGCAAGGCGTCTTGTGTGAGTTGCATGCGATCTTGCAGTGTCGGGTAGGCATACTGGTCGTGTTCGCCCCACATGATCTGAATTGGGCAATTCACTTTTTTTAGGTTCTCGAGCAGAATTGGACTCAGGCTTAGCGGACGGCTATCAAAGCGCGTTTCTTTGATGTGAATTCTGTGCATTGCGATCATCTCGTCTGTGATCGACTCTGGGTAGTACAACATAATGGCTTTGAGGTTATGACGCATGACCTCGTTCTGCGCCTCGATCGAGTCGCCGGCGCTTCGCATACTACGGGTGTCAATGGGTACTGCGCGTTTGACGCCAAATCCAGCCGGTCCGACCACACTTATTTTTTTTAACCGCTCACCGAACCGAAGGGCGAGGCCGCTTGAGACCACTGACCCGAATGAAAAGGCGCCAATCATAAAGGGCTCTTGCGTGAACGAAAAGGTCTGAAGCTGTTCAAAGACATGATCGATGTAATGATCTGAGTCAATACCAGGCGGGCAATCC
>JBAXLV010000044.1:0-9738 GCA_037134635.1 Alcaligenaceae bacterium | reverse complement strand
CATGCCATTGGCTCGGCGGGTACGCAAGCGGCTGGTCTCTGGGAGTTTCTGCGCGATGCGGCGGATTCAAAGCAATTGCACACGGCCCATGCGGCCTCTAATGGCTTAGCGTCAGCCTATCTGGCGCTCGATGGATTTACCGGTGCGCGTCGCATTCTTGAGGGCGTGCAAGGCATGGCAGCGGGTATGTCTACGGATGCTGACCCAGCAAAACTTGTTGATCGCTTAGGCACACGTTGGGCCCTACCAGAAACCTCCTTCAAGTTTCATGCGTCTTGCCGGCACACTCACCCGGCTGCCGACGCCTTGCAACAAGCCATGAAGCATCATGGCTTAAAGGCGCAAGACATTGCATCGGTGACCACGCACGTTCACCAAGGTGCCATTGACGTTCTGGGCCCCGTCACTGATCCACAAACTGTGCATCAGTCTAAGTTTTCAATGGGAACCGTGTTGGCATTAATTGCCCTGCGCAATTCGGCCGACCTGGCTGGCTTTGATCGTGCGTTGAAGGATGGAGAGGTGGCGAACTTTCGCGATCGCGTGACCATGGAACTAGACGAAGAAGTTGATCAGGCGTATCCACAGCGCTGGATTGGCAAAGTGACCGTTAAAACGACAGACGGCCGCTCGCTGACGGGCCGTGTTGATGAACCCAAGGGTGATCCGGGCAATTCGTTATCGCGCGACGAGATCGAGTACAAGGCGATGCGTCTGGGTACGTATGAGGGTGCGGCCACCGAGGCCCAGGTCAAGGCGCTTATTCAAACAGTGTGGGGTATTCGAAACCAGAGCGTCTTGGGCGCAATCTTGAGCAAGCCCTGACTGATCACGGGTTTAAACATATAAAAGGAAATATAAGAACATGCGCTTAAAAAATAAAGTCGCCATCGTCACCGGTGGAGCAAGCGGGTTTGGTGCTGAAATTGCAAGATGCTATGCACGCGAAGGTGCGAACGTTGTGATTGCCGATTTAAACGAGGCGGGTGGACACAAAATCGCTGCAGAAATCGGTGCATCGGCGGTTTCGGTTCGGTGCGATGTCAGCAAACGCGCAGATATCGATCGCGCAGTGGCCCTTGCTGTTGAAAAATTTGGCACGGTTGATATTGTCGTAAACAACGCGGGCTATACACATAAAAATCAGCCTTTTCTAAATGTTGACGAAGCAGCCTTTGATCGCTGCTTCGACGTCAACGTGAAGGCTATTTTTCACATGATTAATGCCGTCGTGCCCATGATGCGCTTAAAAAAATCAGGTTGCATCATCAACACAGGCTCAACAGCAGGGATACGCCCTCGCCCTGGCCTGACTTGGTACAACGCGTCGAAAGGTGCCGCTAATTTACTCACCAAATCCTTAGCCGTTGAATTAGCGAGCGATAACATTCGCGTCAATGTGATTTGCCCAGTGATTGGTGACACCGCGATGCTAGGCGATTTTATGGGCGTACCCGACACCCCAGAAAATCGTGCCCGTTTTATCGCAACGATTCCGATGGGGCGCATGAGTTTGCCCCGCGATATCGCAAACGCTGCAGTATTTCTGGCGTCTGAAGAAGCGTCATTTTTAACGGGCGTTGAATTGCCTGTTGATGGTGGTCGCACCATCTAAGTGCACTAAGCGAGCCTTGCGCTCGCGTGGTAGCGTGCAAGCTCGCCGATGCCTCTTTCGGAGAGCTGCAGTAACGTATTGAGCTCAGCTCGGTCAAAGGTATGCCCTTCTGCGGTGCCCTGCACTTCAACGTACCGACCTGCGCCTGTCATCACGACATTCATGTCTGCATCACAACCAGAATCTTCCGGATAATCCAAATCCAAGACCGCACGGCCGTCAACCATCCCAACGGACACGGCTGCAACAGAGTCTTTGAGCGGATTACTGGCTAGCAGGCCCTTCTGAAGCAGCCCCTCGATGGCATCGGCCACGGCAATCCAAGCCCCGGTAATGCTGGCGCAACGGGTGCCACCGTCTGCTTGCAATACGTCACAATCAATTTGAATTGTCCGCTCGCCCAAGGCCGTCATATCCATCACTGCACGCAGACTGCGTCCAATTAAACGCTGAATCTCTTGGGTTCGCCCAGATTGCTTACCCTTAGCGGCTTCACGATCAGAACGGGTGTGGGTTGAGCGCGGCAACATGCCATATTCGGCGGTCACCCACCCCTGCCCCTGGCCTTTAAGAAAAGGCGGTACTTTTTCAAGCACACTCGCCGTGCACAAGACTTGCGTATGCCCCATCGCAATTAATACCGAGCCTTCAGCATAACGGGTGAATTGTCGCTGAATGTTGACCGTGCGCATCTGATCAAAAAGACGGCCTGAAGGGCGTGGCTGGCTAATGCTAGTATTTGACACGTTAAGTTCTCACAATGACTGATTTAAAGGGTAATACATGATGCGACGCGGGCTGCAGCAGCTGCCTTGGGCCTACAGTATACGCAGCAGCCTGCGGGCTGTGTGCTGTTTGACCACATATGCGCTTTGGGCTGGTTCAGCCTTAGCACAAACCCATGCAATCACGCTCCCGGCTCTTGTACCAAATGCCGCGATCACAAACTACGAAAGTTCGTTATCGGTCTTTCATCCGGTTCTAGGTAAAAAAGGAATGGTGGCGAGCGAGCAACGGCTTGCCTCGCAAGTCGGCGCAGAGATTCTTGCAAAAGGTGGTAACGCGATTGATGCCGCGGTCGGCGTGGGGTTTGCACTTGCCGTTGTCCTCCCAAACGCAGGTAATTTAGGCGGCGGCGGCTTTATGCTGGTGCACACCGCCAAAACTGGCAAACCCATCGCCCTGGATTTCCGTGAAACGGCGCCGGCCTCGGCCACGCGTGATATGTATCTTGATCAACACGATAAAGTCATCGCCGGAAAATCAATTCAGAGTCCACATGCCGTGGGTGTGCCTGGCTCGGTCGCAGGATTAGTCGGTGCGCACAAAGACTATGGCACCCTTGCACTTGCAGACATCGTCGCCCCAGCGATCACGCTTGCCGAAAATGGTTTTATTGTCAGCGAAGTCTTGGCCGAACAGTTTCGACTGCACCGCACCCATTTGGGCCGCTGGCCTGGTACGCGCGAGATCTTTTTTAAACACAAAGATGAAACACAGCGCTGTGTGCTTGCGCAATGTCCACTTGAAGCCCTAACGACTTACGCTGCGGGCGAGCGACTCATTCAAAAAGATCTTGCAACTACGCTTAACAAGATTGCGCAGCAAGGCGCAATAGGCTTTTATACCGGACCCATTGCACAAAAAATCGTGACCGAGCTCAATCTCGACGGTGAAACGCTGACGCTCAAAGACCTGCAAGACTATCGCGTGGTCAAACGTGAGGCCGTGCACGGCTCCTATCGCGGGTTTGACATTTATTCGATGCCTCCCCCGAGTTCAGGCGGTGTACATTTAATTCAGATGCTCAATCTACTCGAGCGCTACCCCCTTGCGCAGTACGGTGCTGGTAGCGCTCAGGTCATGCATTTGATTGCAGAAAGCGCACGCTTAGCTTATGCCGATCGCGCCGAACATCTCGGGGATCCCGACTTTGTACGTGTGCCTCAACAGGGGCTTGTTTCAAAAAAGTATGCCGAGCAGCTCTCGAAAAAAATCAAATTTGATGGTGCCACGCCAAGCGTCTTAGTTAAGGCAGACCAGCCCCAACGCCACGAAAGTGATCAAACAACGCACTTTTCGGTGATGGACTCGGCGGGTAATGTCGTCAGTTGTACCTACACCTTGAATCTAAACTTTGGTTCTGGCATTGTTGCCCGAGGTACAGGTGTGCTACTAAATAACGAAATGGACGACTTCTCGGTTAAACCCGGCGTCGCCAATGCCTTCGGCCTCACTGGCGGGGAGGCCAACGCGATCGCGCCCGGCAAACGCCCACTGAGCTCGATGACACCAGTAATAGTTTTAGAAAAACAAGTTCCAGTGTTGGCAACAGGTTCGCCTGGCGGAGCGCGCATCATCACGACCGTGCTGCAAAATCTGATCCATGTCATCGACTTTAAATTAAACATTGCCCAAGCGATATCCATGCCACGGATGCACCATCAATGGATGCCAGACTATTTACGACTTGAAAGCACAGTGAGCCCGGATACGATCGCAGTCTTGAAAAAAATGGGTCATGAAACTCGCATCATGCCCGCGATGGGACGCGTGCAAACCGTGCAACGTCACGATCAGTATTTCTTAGGTGCCTCGGATCCACGTAATCCAGACGGCGCGGCTATTGGACTTGAGAGCACACAATGATTGCAAGTATGACTGCCTTTGGGCAAGGAAAAATCACCGCTGACTGCGGCGCAGTGACCATTGAAATTAAAACCGTCAATAGTCGCTATCTGGATGTGCTATTTCGCTTACCCGATGAAATGCGACTGGCCGAGCAACCCATACGCGATCGGTTAAGCAAAACCTTAGCCCGCGGAAAAATCGAGGTACGCGCCAGCTTTACACGCCCCGCCGCGAGCAATGAGCAAACACTCAACGAAGAGGCTATGCAACGCATTGCAACCCAGCTTGCCCAAATTCAAAAAATCTTGCCCCACACAGAGAGCCCAAGATTTAATGAAATCGTGGGCTTGGCGGGTGGTCAACAAACGCGTATTGAACCCGAAGAGTGGGCACAAGCCTGCCTGACGGCGTTAGAACCGGCCTTAGCGCAATTGATTGAAGGTCGCCAGCGCGAGGGTGCGCGTTTAGCGCAATCAATGCTTGAGACTGCGGCAGAGGTCACCGCGATCCTGACCGATGTTGAAAAGCATTTACCTTTACTGTTGATAACACAACGCGACAAACTGGCTCAGAAACTTAAAGACACAATTCAGAGTGCGTTTCCAAGCGGTTTTACACACATTAGTGGCGCTGAGCTGTCAGAGCGCATTGCCAGTGAAGCGAGTCTCTTCGCCCTGCGTATTGATGTTGCTGAAGAATTAACTCGACTGAAATCGCACTTAACAGAGCTTGAATTTTTATTGTCGAATCAAGCAAAGTCTTCGACTAAACAAAACAAAGCAAACGCTACGCAGCCAGGAAGCGCAGGCAAACGTCTCGACTTTTTATTTCAAGAAATGAACCGCGAAGCCAATACGCTAGGCTCAAAAGCGGGCAGTCTTGAAATGACACGGGCTGCGATCGATCTAAAACTTTTGATCGAACAAATGCGTGAACAGGCGATGAATATCGAGTAGTTTATTCGGTCGTTTCTGCTTCGAACGTACTGATCAGACGATAGCTTGATTGCGCTTCAATCAGTATCCCGTGCTGCGCAAGGGCCTGTTCAATAGCAGGCTGCTGAAGCAAGGCTTCGCAATTTTTTAAATCATAGGTTTCAAAGAACAACACCCATTGCACGCGCTGATCTGGCCCACCGCGCCGCGCCTCTTCAGGGCTAGGCGCAGCACCCGCACTTGAAGACGCCTCCCAGAGCGCGAGTCGCACCAGGCAATTCGCCTTAATCAACTGAGGATAGAGCTCTTTTGCAATGAAGTCGCGGGCTGTTTGCGCCTGCCCAGGTTTAGGCGCACAACGCAACACGACCACCTCACCGCCTAGGCCTGTACCCGCAGACCACGTTTCATGACAGGCCGATCTAACCATGTTACGAAAATGAGGCATCATTTTTTTTGTTAGTTCAGTCGGCTCGACCAAGATGGCTTGATAGGCCGGCTTCTCGAGCACGGCCACGTCTTCACAGGCATAAATCGCCATATACGCCTGCGAGTCACCCAATGCCCGATAACGACGCGCTGACAAGAACCCAGGGATCTGCATCCGCTGTCGCACATGCTCAGTTTGATACCATTCGTTAAACTCAGGCTCGACTGAAGGATTAATATCGTTCATGACGAACAAAATGCAGGAAGCGCTAGACTGAAGATTCGATGCGGTTGTCATTGAACGACTCATATGTTGTAGGCTATGCTGAGATTGTATAACCGAAGCACGGCATTCTAACGTTTCGCTTGCGCTCGGATCTTAATACTGAATACAACAAAACACTAAAAAAATGAAAAAAATTCTTGTGCTTCAAGGCCCAAATATGACGTACTTGGGTAAGCGTCAACCAGAACTCTATGGCACCACAAGTGCAAGCGAACTCGATACCTTAATGCAGGCGCACGCTAAAACGCATGGTTATTGCCTAGAGATTTTTTATACGCATCTTGAAGGCCAGGCAATTGAACGTCTTTATCAGGCAGTCACCGAGGGTGTCCATGGCTTAGTGATGAATCCGGCCGGTTTTCTATATTCTGGCTATGCGCTGCGCGATTGCTTAAAAGCAATCAATCTGCCTTATATCGAAGTGCATATGACGAATATCGAAAAGCGCGGTATCCAATCGATTCTGACGCAAGTCAGCACCGGCATGATCACTGGGCTCGGGATCCAATCGTACGTGCTGGGTCTGAATGCAATGCTGCATTTACTAAATCAAGACTAAACATCCAAGACTTAAGCGTGCGCAGCGCGACGCTGTTGCGCTGCAGCTAAAAAATCTACCAAAAGCGCCGAGTCATTCAACACGCCATGTTCAGGACGATGTAGCTCTGGATGCCACTGCACTGCCGCAACATAAGGCAGCGCGGTGTATCGAATCGCTTCGACCACACCATCCTGATCACAACGTGCTTCGATTACAAAGTTTGGCGCCAGATCCTTGACGCCCTGGTGATGAATACTATTAATTTTTTTATTGTCAGGCTGACCCAAGAGCTGCTCTAGTTTTGTCCCTTGAACAATATCAATGGAATGCAAGTTGCGCTCGTACAAGGGTCGATCCAGATGCCTGCTTGCGCCGTGCACCTGGGTTTGAAGATCTTGATAAAGCGTACCGCCGAAGGCAACATTAATTAGCTGCAAGCCGCGACACACTCCAAACACGGGTTTACCAGCCCGCACAAAGGCGTGCGTCAATTCGATTTCGTAGGCGTCACGTAGTGCGTCGCCATTCCATTCAGGCTTAAGTGCTGTCTCGCCGTAGCTACCGGGCCATACATCGGCACCACCGTGCAGCACCAATCCATCTAAGCGTTGTGCATAGTCAGCACAGGTAATCTGCTTCGCAGTGGTATCACCAAGAGGAGATGGCACCATGACAGGCATTGCGCCACCCGACATGATCCAATGCGCTGTCGACTGCTCTATAAACTGCAAGGTCTTGCTTGCCGCAGCCTTGCGCGTAGGATCCGGATGCATTAAACAAGCGCTAATGCCAATTAATAACTCTGTCGTCATCATTCGCGTATTACCATTCAGGATCAATGAAGTATAACTGTCGTGAGCCACTCTAAAATGCCCAACAAAACCTTTCCTTTAAACGATCCGGTTCAAGCCTGTGTACCACATGGAAAATTTAGCTTACCCCCAACAGGCTCGGGTTTACTAGATGGATTAACTTTTGCGGTCAAAGATATTTTTGACATCGCAGGGCATCCGACCGGCGCGGGCAACCCCACCTGGTTATCAACACATCCGGTTCCCACCCACACCAGTCCGTTAGTTGAACAGTTACTGGCCGCCGGCGCCCAGATGACCGGTAAAGTGATCACCGACGAATTAGCGTACAGCTTGAACGGGGACAATATTCACTACGGCACCCCTGTGAACACCAGCGCCCCTGGGCACGTACCAGGCGGTTCATCGAGTGGCTCAGTGGCAGCAGTGGCCGCAAAACTGTGTGACTTTGCCTTAGGGAGCGACACGGGCGGTTCAACCCGGGTGCCCGCCAGTTATTGTGGTGTTTGGGGATTACGCACCACACACGATCTCTTGTCGCGCAAGCACGTCGTACCCTTACACACCTCGTTTTACACGCTGACCTGGTTTGCGCATGCGCCGGACACGTTCAAACGGGTGGGTCAAGTGCTACTGCCCGCCTCTTCATTTACGCCCAAACGTTTGCTTAAACCTGATGCGTTGTGGGCGCTGGCAAGCGATGATTTTCAAGCGCCGCTCTCAGCGGTCTTAACTGCAGCAGAAACTGTATTGGGGCTCAACGCACAGGCCATGTCTTTTACCCGAGACGCTGAAACGCTTGAGCAGTGGCGTCAGGCGTATGTCACCATGGGCGCGCACGAGGCCTGGAGCCTTCATGGTGCATGGATCACCGCGCATCGACCCACGTTTTCAGCACCGATTGCAGCGCGCTGGGCGCAGGCTCAAGCGGTCAGCGATCAACAAGCTCATGCTGCGCGTGTAAAAGTCGCTGACATACGCGCACATATTCGTACGCTCTTAGCCGAAGATGCCATTGCCATCGTCCCTTCAGCCGCAGGCTTAGCACCCTTGCTCAACGCCAGTGGGCAAGCCGTGGACGCGCTTCGAATGCGCACCATGCACATCACCTGTATCGCAGGAATCAGTGGTGTCTGCCAAGTCAGCATCCCTTTTAAAAACAAAGAGGGCTTACCGGTCGGGGTCTCGCTTATCGGCCCTGCGGGCAGTGACCAAGCCGTCATTCACCTGGCCACTGAACTTGCGCGAGCGCTTGCGTAAATCGTGGCGCGTTAGCCGCGTCCGATGAACGGCATTGTGGTTGCCATGATGGTCACAAACTGAACGTTGGTCTCAAGCGGAAAACTAACAATTTGCGTGATTGTTTGCGCAACGTGATTGACGTCCATACGCGGCTCAACGCGGGTTGTGCCGTCTGGTTGAGGTACACCCTTCGTCATACGCTCAGTCATGGGCGTGATCGCGTTACCAATATCAACCTGGCTACACGCAATACGATAATTGCGGGTATCGAGTGAGATGGACTTTGTTAATCCCGTGACCGCGTGTTTGGTCGAGGTATAACCAATTGAGAAAGGACGTGGCGTGTGTGCTGAAATTGATCCGTTATTGATAATTCTGCCACCCTGAGGCGTTTGATCCTTCATGATCCGGATAGCTGCCTGCGCACATAAAAACATGCCGGTCAGGTTGACGTTCACAATATCCTTCCAGATTTCAACAGGCAAATCTTCAATCGGCACAGGAGGGCCACCGCGCCCTGCATTATTAAACAAGACATCTAGCCGGCCCCAGCGACGCACAATTTCGGCAAACAGATTTTTGACGGATGCTTCATCGCTAACATCGGTCACAATCGGGTGCAGTTGCGACGCTAAAGCACCGCCTTCAGTGCGAGTTTCTTCGAGTGCGTCTGCACGACGACCTGCTAAGGCCACTTGATAGCCTGCGCGCGCTAAGTGCAACGCGACTGCCCGTCCGACGCCTGATCCTGCACCTGTGACTACTGCTACTTTTAACTCAGCCATTGCTCATCCTAAATGTTGATGTCCTACTCGGACTTTATAAAAAATATTCGCTTATATGTTTGCTGCTCCCGGGTATGACTTTAACCCGCGACTTTTGATGGTCCAATTTCAGTTGGCGCATCGGGTTGCGAACTCCATTCACTCCAAGAGCCACCGTACAACGAGCCGCCCGACAAACCGGCTAGCTCAAGCGCAAGTAACAAGTGACATGCGGACACACCCGAGCCACAACTTGCCACCAAATTCTTTGGGGATTGCGAGCCTAATAATTTGGTGAGCTCAGCGCGCAAGACCGCAGGCGCCTTAAAGGTACCATCGTCCTTCAAATTCTCTTTGACGGGTCGACTGGCAGCGCCGGGAATATGCCCTGCGCGGGCATCCAAGGTTTCATTTTGCCCCTGAAAACGATCCCAAGGGCGCGCGTCCACAATCAAACGATCCGAGCGGCCCAGGCCCGCTTGC
>JBAXLV010000043.1:0-9766 GCA_037134635.1 Alcaligenaceae bacterium | reverse complement strand
TCGCTGGGCTCACCGTAAGCTAACGACTCTTTGGCGAGTGCATGCAACGTGGCTTCTTCAATCGTCATGTTGGGCGGTGTTTGCCCCAGCGCAAGTGCCTTGATGATGCCATCGGCCAGGTCGGTCTTGGTACGTGCCACGCGCTCGTGGGCAAACCATTCGTATTGGCAGTTCCAGTGACGGGCAACGGTTAAGACAACCAGCTCAATTTGTGCAAGGCTAAGCGTGTTGCCAAAGCGCAGGTGTTCGCCTAACTGCTGCACGCAATTGGCGAGTTCTGGATTGTGAATCAAGGCCAGAAAAGGGCCACGAATACCGCCACGGGGGCCATCGGCGATTGCAGCAGCGACCTCTTTTTGGCGAGGGCTCATTTCTTCGGGGGTCAAAATCGGAAAACGGACGGATTGAGCTTGGCTCATGGGGGGTCTCCAAAATAAAGTTTTAGTTTGGTGCCAACGTAATGCCGGGCAAGCTTTGTGTCAAGCGATCGAGCAGCTAGAACCCAAGCCTTGGCTGAAATTTGCCCTACACTGGTTTAAAGTAACGCGAATGATTAAAACAATATGTCGCACGCAACACTGACACAGCCACTGAGACAGCAATGACCCCGTACGCCAGTTTATTTTCTTCGATCGAATTAGCCGGCAGGCGTTTGCGCAACCGCATCGTGCATCCGTCGATGACGACCGTGACGGGTGCGGACGGGCGGGCGACCGATCGTTTGATTCAGTACCATTTGAATCGTGCCCGTGGCGGTGCTGCGATGCTGATCACGGAACCCTTGGCGGTTGCACCCCATCAAAAAGTTGCAACCCGCGTGCGGGCCTGGAATGCGCACGCAGAAGAAAGCCTGACGCGCTGGGCAAAAGCGGTTGAAGCCGAAGATTGCAGACTGATTGCCCAAATTCAAGATGCGGGGCGTGGACGCCATGCCCCGGGTCGAAACTATGAAGCCATTGGTGCCTCGGCCTTGCCCGATGACATTAGTTGGACCATGCCGCATGTGTTGTCGCTAGACGAAATCTCGACCTTGTTAGGCCATTTTGTTGAGTCGGCTGCGCGCGTGAAGCGTTGTGGCTTTAGCGGTGTTGAGATTTCGGCGGGACACGGGCACTTGTTTCATCAGTTCATGTCGGCCTATTCAAATACACGCACCGATGCCTATGGCGGTGTGTTTGAAAACCGGATGCGCTTGGTGCTTGAGCTGATCAAGCTGGTGCGCGAGCGCTGCGGCACAGAGTTTATTGTAGGAATCAAGCTACCCAGCAATGACGGCATTGAGGGCAGTATCGATCATGCTGCGGCTGCCAAGATTGCCACCTGCGTGACGCAAACGGGGCTGATTGATTATGTGTGCTTTGCGCAGGGCGCGCACGCCAGAACGCTTGAGCTGCATATCCCCGATGGTCACAAAGAACGCAATCCGTACGCCGAAACGCTAAACGCCTTGAAGGCCTCGGTGGGCAAGGTGCCGGTGATGGCGCTGGGCCGGATTAATGACCCCGCGCAAGCAGATGCCATCGTTGAACAGGGTGAAGCAGAGCTGGTGGGGATCGGGCGTGCATTGATTACCGATGCGGCCTGGTCGCGCAAAGCCCAACTTGGGCAGGCGTCGCGAATTCGTTATTGCGTGGGTGGCAACACCTGCTGGAAAACGATTGTGGGTCATATGCCTATCGCGTGCGATAACAATCCACGTGTTGCGATGCCCGATGAGCTCGACGAGGTGTTTACGCCCGCCGCAATTAAAAAACGTGTGGTGGTGGTGGGCAGTGGCATTGCGGGCTTAGAGGCGGCCTGGATTGCGGCGGCGCGAGGCCATCACGTGACGTTGATTGCGCGTGGTGCAGAGGTGGGTGGCAAGGTGCGTCAATTGGTATCGCTGCCTGGTGGCGAAGACTTGAGCAGCATCTACGACTATCAGTATGTTGAAGGTATGCGTGTGGGCGTGAACTATCAGTTGAATCAAGAGGCAACGCTTGAAACGATTGCCCACCATCAACCTGAGGTGGTAGTGCTAGCGACGGGCTCAACGATGATCTGGCCGCGCATGTTGCCCGAGACACTGAAGCAAGAGGGCTGGATCCCGGATTTGCGTCGCGCGATGAATGAGTTAGAGGGTGTTACGCAGCATCAGTCTGGCACAGCGGTGATCTTGGATATGGATCACACCGAAGGGACCTATGCGGCGGCTGAACGGTTGCACACCTTGTTTGATCGTGTCGTGGTGATGACGCCACGTGCAACGATTGCGGATGAAGTCGCGTTAGTGACACGTCAAGGGATCTATCGAAGATTTCATGAAAAAGGGATCGACGTGTTGTACGCGGTTGAGCCGCGTTGGACCGATACCTTTGAAAATGAGGCAACGCTGCAGTACGTGAGTATTTATGGTGGCGCCTTGCGTGATATTGAAAACGTCGCGTTTTTTGCGTATTCAACGCCCAGGCAACCCAATGACGACTTGGCCTTACCGCTTAAAGCGGCAGGCCTTGAGGTGCATTTGATTGGTGATTGCCGCGCGGCCAGAAATATTTTGGCCGCAACCACTGAGGGCGATGCGGTGGGTCGCGCGCTTTAACGCACTATGCGGTGACGGGTGGGCGCACTGTAATCGAATGCGCTGGGCGATTAGCGGGATATTGCGTGGGGCGCCAGTGCAGGGTGCGCAGTTCACCAAACTCGTGCGGCAAGCGTTGCCAGTGTTCACCACCATCTGTGCTGCGAAACAGTTGACCCAGATTGGTGTACGTAAACATTAACTGCGGATCAGACGGATGCGTTGCGACGGACCAGGGCGTGCTGTTCAAGTGCCCGGGTAACGTGAGCTTAGCCCAGGTGTAGCCATAATCTTGACTGCGCCACAATTGCCCGGTGTTGCCGGGTGGCCCGTTGCCATTGGTTAAAAAGATGACGGCATCATTGCCAGGCTGAACCGTGATGCCGCGGGTGTACTGCCACGGCGAGTCCAAGGCGATAAAGTTCCAGGTCTCACCGTGATCCAAGCTGCGATGCAAGCCACGGTTGGTCGTGGCGTATATGATTTTTTGTCCAGACTGATGATGCACAATTGCGATGCCGTGCATATCGCAAGAAACCAGCCCTTCAGTTTTAAGTTCCCAGGTATTGCCGCGATCAAGGCTGCGATAGACACCACCGATTTCAACCACGGCCCAGATTGTGTTGTGCTCACGCGGATCAAACAAGATTTGCGTGACACGGGTGGGGCCCATGTTGATCTCTGAAAATGTTTGAATCCCGGGCGTGGGTAATTGGGCCCAGGTAAGCCCTGCATCCGCCGAGCGATAAAACCCGGCGGGCCGAGTGCCGGCATAGATCACGCGCGCATCGTCGGGGTCTTGTGCCAGCGCCCAGATATCGTTCATCGGTGAAGGTAAAAAGGTCCAGCGGGTCGTGCGTTCATCCCAGCGAAACAAGCCCATGTCGGTGCCGGCGTACAGCAAGTGTGGGTCGCTCGCATGCGAGGTGTAAGACCAAACACGCGCTTCAAGATACATCCCTGAATGGCTATTGGGGTGCACCCAGGTTTGCCCCAGATCGTTGCTAAACCAGGCCGAGTGCCCAGCAGTGCCTGCATAAACTTCAATCTGACGCGTCATGGTGTCTCACCAAGAGTTTTATTTTTTGGATGCTGCAGGTTAACGTCCAACAAAGACGGGCGGGCGTTTTTCTAGAAAGGCGCGTTGCGCTTCTTTGGCGTCTTCAGTTTTTGCGATCGCGGCAGTCATGTCTTGTTCATAGCGATAGCCATCACGCAAGCTCATGTCTTCGATTGCATTTAGTGTTTGTTTGGCCAAGCCGATTGAGAGCGGGCTCTTGCTTGCAACGGTATTGGCCAACTCAAGTGCGGCAGGCATTAAGCCCTCGGGGGTGGTCACTTGCAGCACAACGCCTAAGCGATAGAGTTCATCGGCTTGCACGCGATAGCCGGTGAACATCATGCGTCGCAGCATGCTGTGTGGAAATAAACGCGCAGCGTGGCTGCCCCCACCTAGCAAGCCTACATCGATCTCTGGCAAAGCAATACAGCCCTTGTCAGACGTGATCAACATATCGGCCGAAGCCGCAATCGCTAAGCCTGCACCCAGTGCTGGGCCATTGATGGCTGCGATGACCGGCTTGGTGCATTCGCGAATCGCATGAAAACACTCGCGCGTGCGGCGTGAATGCGCGGGCAGATCGCCCGGGCCTTTGATCACCGAGGCGCGACCTTTTAAATCGGCACCGGCGCAGAATATTTTGCCGATACCGGTTAAGACGACGGCGCGAATCTCAGGGATCTCAGAAATGTAGTCGAGTGCTTCGGTGATTTCGTCACTTAGGGTGCGTGAAAGTGCATTCACGGGCGCATTGTTCATGCTGAGCACGGCGACGTGGCCAATGATCTCGTACTGGAGTTGGGTAAAGGTTGGCATGTAGGTGATGTCCCTGAGGATGAGTGTTCTAAGCGTAAACACTATTAGAATACAGAAAATGCAGCGAGCTTGACGTGCCTTAATCGTTAAAACGGGATAGAGGCCGCATAAACAATAAATAAAAGGACAACCATCATGCAGAAGGCTTTGAGTTGGGTCGCACTGACGTTCTTGGCGATGACCTCGTTGGTGCAGGCACAAACTGCCGCGTATCCGACACGGCCGATTCGCTTGATCGTGCCGTTTGCGCCGGGTGGGGCTGCAGACCAAATGGCCCGTATGATTAGCGAGCCCATGGCCAAAGAACTTGGGCAACCCATCATCGTTGAAAATAAGCCGGGCGGGGGCGCCACCGTTGGCGCGGCCTTGGTCGCAAGTGCTGCGCCCGATGGCTATACCGTGCTGTACACCACGCCGGGTCCGCAGATTATTAATCCCTATTTGATGGGCAAGCTTCCTTACAACCCAGATAAAGACTTGATTCCAGTCTCACGTGTCGCCTGGTTTCCGAACGTGTTGGTGGTTGCACCCAAGTTGCCGGTGAATACCGTGCAAGAGCTGATCGAATACGCACGCAAAAATCCTGGCAAAACGAATTTTGGTAGCTCAGGCATTGGGGCCAGCACCCATCTGTCAGGCGAGTTATTTAAGTCGATGGCGGGCGTTGATATCACCCATGTGCCCTACAAGGGGTCGGGGCAAGTGATTCAGGATTTGTTAGGGGGCAATGTACAGCTGGCGATTGACAGCTTGTCGGTGTACATCGGGCAAATCAGGGCGGGTAACTTGCGCGCCCTGGGCGTGGCCAGCCCTGACCGTTCACCCTTGTTGCCCGATGTGCCAGCGATTTCTGAACAGTTGAAGGGCTATGAGGCTGTGGCGGTGAATTATCTGTCGGTACCGGCCGGTACCTCACGCGCGATCATTGATCGGCTCAATGCCGCCTTGCGGGTGGTGATTGACGAGCCTGCGTTGAAAGAGCGCATGATTAATGGGGGCATCATTCCTAAAACAAGTACGCCCGAAGAAATGGCCAATGAGATTGAAGTTGAACGTATCAAGTGGAAAAAAGTCATTGCCGAATCGGGTGCTAAAGCTGAATAAGGGCTGAAAACCCCAAAATTCTGCTGCTTTAAGCCGTAAAACCTGCAAATCCAAGAGTTTTCATTTTCTTGTAAGATGTCCAACATCGAAAATAAAAACACTTGGATTCTGGAAAGCCCCGCCTACCAGTCTCTGAGCCAAGCTTAGTTCGGAGACCTTGCATGTCTAAGTTACCCCTCAGCCGCTTCACAGTGCTGGATTTGACGCGCGTGCGTTCTGGCCCGGCAGCCGTCAGACAGTTTGCAGACTGGGGCGCCAATGTCATCAAAATTGAAGAGCCAGGTGATCAGCCTGATGACCGCCCCGGTGGCTCATCGCAGTTTGCCGATTATCAAAATACCCATCGCAACAAGCGCAGCGTGACGCTGAATTTAAAGCATCCAAAAGGCAAGGCGCTGTTTTTGAAGATGGTGGAGACTGCCGACGTAGTGATTGAAAACTATCGGCCGAATGTGAAATTCAAGTTGGGAATCGATTACGAATCGCTGCGCAAAATTAATAAGCGCATTATTTTGGCGAGTGTCTCAGGGTTTGGGCAAGATGGCCCCTACGTCGATCGACCTGGCCTAGACCAGATTGCACAAGGGCTGGGCGGCATCATGTCTGTGACGGGCGAACCCGGTCGTGGCCCCATGCGCGCTGGGATCCCGGTGGCGGATTTGAGTTCTGGATTGTTTTGCGCGATTGGCACCTTGGTGGCGTTGCTTGAACGCGAAGAGTCGGGCGAGGGCCAATGGGTGCAATCGTCGTTATTGCAAGCGCAAGTGTGGATGATGGATTTTCAGATTATGCGCTGGCTGATGAATAAAGAAATCCCTGGGCAAACAGGCAATGATCATCCCACCACGGCGGCAACGGGTGTGTATCCCACAGCAGATGGCTACATCAATCTTGCGGCAATGGGTACTGAGATGTTCGTCAAACTTGTGACGGCGATTGGCTTGCCCGAACTTGCAGAAGACCCGCGTTTCAAACTATTGAAAACGCGCGGTCAAAACCGGCCCGCGTTGAATGCTGCGATTGCTGCGCGCACCAAGCAAGAGCCGACCGCGCATTGGATTGAGTTGTTGAACAAAGCGGGCGTGCCTTGCGGTTCGATCAAAAACGTTAAAGAGACCATGGAAGATCCTCAGGTGGTGCACCTTGGGATGGCGAAAACTTTACAGCATCCGACTCTGGGCGAAATTAGTGTGGTGAATCACCCGGTAATTATGAGCAGGTCTAAGCGCGACGTGTTTACGGCTGCACCTGATCGCGGTGAGCACAATAAAGAGGTCTACGCTGAGTTTGGCATCAGCGCGGCTGAGGTGGATGCCTTGCTGCAAGACGGCGCGGTGTAGGGATGAGATATTTGACGGAGTGCGATTGTGAGTAAACCCTCAGTGACGGCAACGGTGTATACCGCCCGCAGACAGGCGTTTGTGGGGCGTGGCGCAGCGGCAAGCAAACCGCTCATGGCGAGTACCCCCGCAAAACCCATGACTGCCTTTGATAATTTGGGGCGTCCTGAAAATTTGCCCGATGAAATCGCGCAGCAATTGCGTACCCGGATTTTGAATGAAAGCCTCGCACCGGGGCAGCGCTTACCGACTGAGCAAGAGCTTGGTGCGCAGTTTGGGGTGAGTCGCAACGTGGTGCGTGAGGCGATTGCGCGGCTGAAGTTAACCGGGCTGGTTGAAACGCGCCATGGTGTGGGCACCTTCGTGTGTGCCGACTTGGCCATGCGCCCGTTTGAAGTGTCGCACGATGATTTGATGGATTTGGCGCAACTGATTCACGTGCATCAACTGCGTGTTGAAATCGAATCGGGCGCGGCGGCACTGGCGGCAATCCATCGCACCAAAGCGCAACTTGATACCTTGCAACAGGCGTTAAAGCGTGTTGAGCAAGCGTCTGCCGATTGGGAAGTGGCGGCACATACGGCCGTCGATTTTCATTTGGCCGTGGCGCATGCTGCGAACAACCCTTATTTTGTGCGGATCATGGGGCATTTAAGCCACGTGATTCACAATGCAGTGCGTACGTTTCGTTTTAGAAATACCGGTACGCCTCGAATTGATGAAATCGGCAACGAACACGTCTTAATTGTGGACGCGATCGCCCGGCAGGATTCAGCGGGCGCACGTTTGGCCATGAGAACCCATTTAGATAACGCCATGGCACGTTATCGCAAATTACTAGGAGACCTTTGAAATGAGCACCACAAGACTATTGCAAGGCGAGATTACTGATAGCCTGATCGTTGAAAAAAGAGGCGCAGCAGGTTGGATTACGTTTAATGATCCCGGTCGTCACAATGCGATGTCGTATGACATGTGGGTGGCGGTGCCTAAGGCGATTAAATTATTTGAAGCCGATGATGAGATTCGCGCCATCGTGTTGACAGGTGCCGGCGGCAAAGCGTTTGTGAGCGGCGCCAATATTTCTCAGTTTGAAAAATTGCGTACCGGTGCAGATGCGGTCGCCGAATATGAGCGCGTGGGTGAAGAGGCGCAAGGTGCGCTGTACAACACGTTTAAGCCTGTGATTGCACGTATCGATGGTTATTGCATTGGTGGCGGGTTGAACATTTCGTTGTGTTGCGACATTCGGATTGCGTCTGACGCAAGTTCGTTTGCGATTCCTGCCGGTCGTTTAGGTTTGGGTTACCGTTTAACGGCGATTCGCAATCTGGTGTCAACAGTTGGTGCGCCACACGCCTTAGACATTATGTTGTCGGCTTCGCGCTTTACCGCACAAGAGGCGCTGACCAAAGGCTTGGTGCAGCATGTTGTCGCCGTTGACAAGCTTGACGAAGCCGTTGATGCCTAACTTGCAAAAGTCACCGCCAATGCGCCGCTTACGCTAAAAGCTGCGAAAAAAGCCGTACGCGAGTTTCAACGGGTGGCACCGCATATTGATGCTGAAGGCATTCAAAAAATGGTGCTCACGTGTTTTGCCAGCGATGACTATCAAGAGGGCAAACGCGCCTTCGCTGAAAAACGCTCGCCTGTATTTAAGGGCAAGTAAACGTGATCATACGATTGGTGTCGGCGCGTCGCTGGGCGCGTCTAGCCTCGCTATGGTGGTCTCTTTTGTTAGGCGTTTCGCAGGCCGTTGCGCAGACTACCGCGCAAGCATACCCGACGCAGCCGCTTCGTATTGTGATCGGTTATGCGGCGGGTGGCACTACGGATATTCTGGCGCGCTCGCTTGCCGAGCAGTTGTCAAAAATTCTTGGGCAGTCGGTGATCGTTGAAAACAAGGCGGGTGCTGCGGGTAATTTGGCGGCGGCCTATGTTGCACAAGCTAAGCCCGATGGTTATGTGTTGTTTATGGCGACCTTGGCCAGCCATGGCATCAATCCGGCCTTATATAAAACGGCGCTTGGCTACGATCCCGTCAAAAGTTTTGAACCGATTTCGATGGTTGCGGCCATCCCCATGTTGTTGGTGGTGAACCCAAAGCTACCGATTCGCTCTGTGCAAGACCTGATTGCTTATGCAAAAAAGAATCCGGGGCAACTGAATTACGCATCAAGCGGGAATGGATCGCCAGTGCATCTGTCTGGGGCGATCTTTGCAGACTCGGCCAAGATTGACGTGGCGCATATTCCGTATCGCGGTGGCGCAATCGCCAATACATCGGTGATGGCCGGAGACACGCAATATACATTTGCCAGCATGCCGGCGGCATTGCCCCAAGTACAAGCGGGCAAGCTCAGGGCCTTGGCCGTGACAACCAAAGCGCGTTCGCCGCAACTGCCAGATATCCCCACGGTTGAAGAAGCCGGCGGCCTACCGGGTTACGACATCAATACCTGGGATGCGTTGCTGGCCCCAAAAGGCACGCCCTCTGAGGTGATTGCCAAATTAAACGCGGCCGTGATTCAAGCGCTGCAGTCGCCTGCGCTTGCCAAGCGGTTTGAAGGCGAAGGTGCTATCCCTGATACCAGCACGCCAGCGGACTTGGCGTCATATATTGATGCTGAATTACTGAAGTGGGCTGCAGTCGTAGCACGCACGCCGATCAAGGTTGACTAATGACCGTTGAACTGTGGCATCAGTTGTTTCCCTCGATCGCGGTATTTGGTTGGCTTTGTTTGGCGGTATTAATCGCCGGTACGATTCGTTCGTTTACAGGCTTTGGGGGCGGCTTGGTATTGGCGCCCCTGTTTAGCTTGTTCATGGCGCCGGCCGACATGGTAGTGGTGGTGCTGCTTTTAAATTTTGTGATTTCAGTGCAGA
>JBAXLV010000042.1:0-9818 GCA_037134635.1 Alcaligenaceae bacterium | reverse complement strand
CCACCTAAATAAGGTGCCTGGGTTAAGCGCTGCTCAAGCTTCGTGATCAAACTACCTAGCGCCTGCTCTCGATAATACTCAAGACTAAATTCTGGATAGCGTTCGGCATACTTATAACGATCAAGCCAGTGTTTAAAGTCAGTGTCATTGATTTGCACAAGCGCTTGTTGCTCGACGTGATCCGCGTTCAGCAGCCACCCTTGCGGGTCGCGTTGCGCCAGCGCCCAACGCATGATCGCCAAGCTTTCTTCTAGTACGAGCCCATCTGCGCAATGCAGTACCGGCACCGTCCCTTTGGCCGATACCGCCAGTAAAGCCGCCGGCTTATCGCGCAAACTGATTTCTTCTAGCTCAACCTCAATCCCTGCGCACCACAACGCCATGCGCGCACGCATGGCATAGGGGCAACGACGATAAGAATACAGTCGTGGTCGAGTCACGCGAATTCAATCCACCTTTAGTTGATACACCTTTGCTGCTGTGCCAAAGAACAAAGCGTGTTTATCTGCGGCCGAGTACTTTGCCGCCACCCGTTTAAAGGCATTCCAGATCACGTGATAATCAACCGAAGCGCGATCCGGCGGAAAATTACTTTCAAACATGCACCGCTGCGCACCAAATGACTCAATGCACGAGTCAAACAACGGACCCCACGCCGCAGCCAGTTGTTGCGAATCTGCAGGCTTGCCTGGTTTTTCAAAACCAAAGCCTAGATAGGGCATGCCTAAACCACCAAGTTTGACGTACACGTTTGGGCATTTTGCTAACTCGGCCATTGAGGCCCGCCAAATATCCGTCGTCTCTTTTTCTTGTGCAAGATACGTACGTGTCTTGGCAAGCAGACCACCAATATGATTCAAAATAATCGTGGTGTCAGGGTAGGTGCGCGCCAGATCGATGACCTCAGGGATTTGATGATGGTAAATCATCGCGTCAAAACTAAGATTGCGCGGCCCAAGTTCGGCAAAGCCTTTACGAAAATCCGGGTCAGACATTAACTTAGGCGGAATAAGATAGCGACCGTTATTGAGCTGCTCATCGGCATCCCACTTCGTGATCAAACGAATACCGCGAAAGCGCCCACCGGCCGCGGCAATTTGCGCATCGAGTAATTTTCCGATTTCTTGGCCATAGGTTAAATCCGCTGAGCCCACGATACCCGCGCACACTTGTGTCTTGCCGTAGGCCTGACTGGCGGCCATGGCCGCTACACCATTTGCGAACTCAACCTCACCTAAGCGATCCATCATCTCAGGGCCGGTCTTACGATAAAAGGCACCACACTCGACAAAGACCGAAGCAACTACGTTATGACCCGCCTGCGCGTCCGCCACAAACTCTTTGAGCATGTACGTTTGCCCCTGACGCTCCCACAAATGATGGTGCGCATCAATGATCGGCAACTCGGGCTCAAGAATCGGTTCACGATGCGAAGCGCGCCACGCTGAGTTGTCGGGTAGCGTATGCACTGCAACCGGTGTGCCATCCGGGTTCACTGTGGGGCGCAGTTTTAGTTTTGAAGGCATTTGTCTCTCACTTTTTAGGTCATCGATTACTCAATTTATCAGGAAAACAACTAGCCGCAAACACAGGCTAGCCTGCTGGGACGCACTTGGCCTCGGGCAGCTGCAAGCAGATCAATGCTGCGCCGCAGCGCACGACTGGCTGTTATCCTAGAAGAAAGCCTAAACGCAGCCCCCGACAGGATCCAATCAACCATGAAAATCACCGCAATCGAAACTTCGGTCATCTCGTTACCTTTCACCATGGACGGACCACATAATCGCTTTGCGGGTCAACTTTGGGATCACCTCGAGATTTTGCTAGTCAAGGTTGAAACAGAAGATGGGCTTGTCGGTTGGGGAGAGGCGTTCGGGCACGCGGCAATTGCGTCGACAAAAGCAGCAATCGATACCATCGTTGCACCTCTGGTCATTGGGCGAGATGCCACTGACATCAATGGCCTGACTCGCTCAGTGCTGCACGCCACCCACCTGCTGGGGCGCAATGGCTCTTTTGTCTATGGCTTTTCAGGGATTGAAATTGCGCTTTGGGACTTGGCGGGCAAACGGGCTAAACAACCCGTATGGCAACTACTGGGTGGACCCGCACGAAAAGAACTAGACACCTATGCCAGCCTGCTTTGCTATACCGATCCAGCGCTAGTCGCCAAGAATGTCTCTAAGGCCGCAAGCCAAGGCTACCGTTTTATCAAACTGCATGAAGTCACTCGCGAAGCGACCTTGGCGGCACTGCGGGCTCCGGGCGCTGAAAACGCCAAGATTATGCTCGATGTCAATTGCGCTTGGTTGCCGGTTAAGGCACGCGAAATGGCACACTCACTTGCCCAGGATGGGTTGCTTTGGCTCGAAGAACCTGTTTGGCCGCCTGAAGACGTGCACAGCTTGGCAAGCGTTCGCGCCAAAGGGATTCCGATCGCCGCGGGCGAAAACGTTGCCGGTTTATTTGGTTTTAAAACCCTCATCGACGCTGGCGCGATCGATATTGCGCAACCGAGCGTCACCAAAGTCGGTGGCATTGGTGAAATGATCAAAGTCATTCAATATTGCCAGGCTAATGGGGTTGAGGTGTATCCGCACTGCCCCTACTTTGGCCCAGGCTTACTTGCAAGTTATCACGTCGCCTCAGCTTTGATTGAGCGGCCTTTAATCGAAATCTTGTGGATCGAGATGCAGGCCAATCCGTTTGATCCTTGGGTACGCAGCGCGGGCGGTAAAGTGCAACTGCCTCAAGGCCCTGGCCTGGGCGTGGATCCAGACCCCGCCATACTTAAGCGCTACCTCAAAGGCGACATCACGCGAACAGCGTAAATGCCTTCACGGCTTTAGTAACTCGACAGAAAACAAGGCTTGCGCGCTCGGGTCAACCTGCACACGCACCGCGCGCACATCCGAGGCTCCGGGTACCTGAAGTCTGGTGAGATTACTGATCGGTTGTTTTGCCAACTTAAAGGGCTGATCAAAGTGATATTCATGACTATCGCCATGCATCAACAATACGGGTTTGCGCCACGCCTGTGCCAGGGGCAATAAGGTATCGGCAATACTATTGCGAAAGCCAGACCATGCCGGAAACTCTTCCCACATTGAGCGACTAACCAGCACATCTGCCTGAAACGCAAAGACAACCGCTTTATATTGATTTTTTTCTGCCTGTAAAAATGCCTCGCGAATCCAAGCCACGTTCGCCGCATCACGTTCAAAAAATTCTTGCGTCGCTTTGGGATCCCTGGCCTCAAAATTATTGTTGCTGCCAACAATATGCAAGGTCACAAACAGTACATCGTGATGGACCCAGCGCTGATTTTCAACAAAGCGCGAAAAGGCAGGCTGCACTCCAGGCTGGCTTTCTAAGCGCAGCGGGGTCTGACCTAAAGACTGATCGGGTCTAAAAAACATTTGCCGCAGTTTAGTTAAACGCTCAAGCGGATCATAGCGACCATTATTTAATCGATGACAATCCGTCCAATCATTATCCCCAGGCGTATAGACGACCCCACGTTCAAATAACGCAAAGTGTTTTTGTTGCTCAAGGTACTCGTGATCAGAACATACGCTTGAGCCACTTTTAAAATCACCCACATGCACTGAAAAAACAGGCTGCGCTTTATTGATTGAGGCGATCAACGCTCGATAAGGAGGGTATGCTTTTTCAGCATCCCCATAGGGATGGTCTCCGAGCGCAACAAAAGAAAATGTCTGCGCAACGCCTGGGTTGCCAGACAGCAGAAAAAAGAAAAAAAGAGAAATTAAACGAATAAGATTCAACATACAGGCCTCAGGGCAGAGCACAACTCAACCTGAGTTTGCCATCCTCATATAAATTTTTTATGACACAACCAGTAACCCACTTGCACCGAGGGCTGCCCCCGTTAACAACAACCAAAACATATTAATTTTGGTGCGCGCCACAAGCGCGGTCGTGG
Organism: Alcaligenaceae bacterium; assembly: GCA_037134635.1. GTDB lineage: Bacteria > Pseudomonadota > Gammaproteobacteria > Burkholderiales > Burkholderiaceae_B > Zwartia. Next base: position 5,872 of record JBAXLV010000042.1, on the reverse strand, counting down.
TCGCCGTCAGTGCCCACAAAGGCCAATCTTTTGCGGCCTCAGTATTACCCGTTGCGAGCATCCAACCCGAAGCAATTAACAAGGCAATCACAATTGGACCCATACCTAATTTAAAGGCACGTACTGCGATGCGATCTCGATTTTTATACACCCATTTGGCGGTGATAAAAATGAGGGTACAGCTGGGTAACAACATCCCCACCATACAAAGCACCGCAGAAAAAAAACCAGTCAATAGACCACCAGCGTTGAAGCCGATATTCCAGCCTAGCAGTGCTACAAATAAGACGTTCGGGCCGGGCGCGGCTTGCGCAATCACAACCGAGGCACTGAATTGCGCGGTGGTCAACCATTGCTGCTGCGTGACCAGATAGTGATGAATCTCAGGCAGCAGCACCAGAGGGCCACCAATCGAACTGACTGAAAATACAAAAAAGTGCACTAACAACTCAAACCAATCAGCCCACTGCATCACAACGCTTAACGGAGAAGTCATCGTTGACCTTTCAACTTAATAAAGGTCAACAGATACCCCAAGCCACCCAAGCCCAGCATCACATACACCAAGCGCCAATGCAGCAACGCGACACCCGCAAAGCTTGAAAAAGCCAAGACTAAACAAATAGGAATCCCTAGCGGGTTCGTCTTTAACGCGGTCAATAACTTTAAGCCCGTGGCAATAAACAAACCTGCGGCCACCGCGCCCATCCCACGCAAAGCATCGATAACATGGGGGTCAGCGCCAAAGCGTGCGTAAGCCAACGCCATCAGCGCGATCGTAAATGAGGGCAAAAAAAACATTCCGGCGACCGAAACAATCGCACCACGCAAGCCAAAATAGCGTGATCCAACCATGATGCTTAAATTTAAAGCGGGTGGTCCGGGCATAGTACGCGCCACGGCCCATTCTTCAACAAACTCAGCGCGCGTTAACCATTTTTTTCTTTCGACTAACTCGCGCTCCATATAGGCCAATACGCCACCAAATCCTTGTATTGCGAGCAACGTAAAAGAAAAAAATAAATCTTTCAGTGATTGAGGCTGAGGACGCATCATGGGTGCAACCGCAGCATCAACGCAGTTAATTCAGAGACTGAGTGCTTTTCAAACGAAAGCAGCAAAGAGAGGATTTCTTCAACCAACTTAGGATCTTGTCCTTCAGCGTTATGACGAAACTTTGCAATGATATCTTCTTCAGAGGCTGGATTTTCAGGTTCACCTTTTGCCAACGGTACGTCAACCTTGTGCACTGCACCCGCCTTGCTTTTGATGACCATCGAAGCGCCACGCTGACTGGGATACGCTTTGGCCCAACCCTCATCGAGCCTTGATGTAATGCGCGAAGCTAAACCTTGAATCTCTGGATTTGCAACAACCGCTTGCACATAGCGGTCTTCTCCAACATCGCCGTAATAGGCCGCCATTGCCACCGAATAGGCGATGCTGAATTTGGCACCCTCGGCCGTATCAGGCATCGCCGTCGCGCCGCAAAAACTAACCGCCACTGGATAGGTTGCCACGTCCACACTTTCAATATCGGCAAAGGCCAGTTGTTTTTCTTTCATCACAGCCAATACTCCATCGGCAGCCGGATGAATGTGTCGACAGGCTGCATGCAACTTGATGTATTGATCCGCCAGATAAAAATGTGTGCCCAGTCCTTCGAACAAGGCCTCTGTATCGACCTCATCAGCCATCGCTTTAAATAAGCCTTTTTCACCTTCAAGCATGGTGATCGGTCCGTTCGCGCCACGCTTGGCCAAATCAACTGACATCACACCGGCCATCGCAGCTTTGCCAGGATGTAAAGGCTTGACCATTGCACCTTCAACCAAAATTTGTAACAGCCCAGCGCCTTGCAAGCCTGCAATACCCATCGCGCTCGTCATTTGCTCTTTTGTTAAACCCGCCAGCACGCCACACGCGGCCGCCGCACCCAGTACCCCCAAGGTGCCAGTCGTGTGAAATCCACGCGTCAAATGCGAAGGGTTCATCGCCTTTGAAATTCGGTTCACAATGTCATAGCCCAAAATCATGGCTAACAAAAAAGCTTTGCCACCGGCTTTCTGTACTTCGGCATAGGCCAAGGCAGCGGGGATCACCGCCACGCCCGCATGCACACCACCAAAGCGATAGCCATCGTCCATATCCAGCGCATGTGCGGTCACGCCATTACCCAACGCGGCATGAATAGCAGGCACTTTTTCTTTAAAACCAAAAAGTGTGGCGTCTTCGGTACCACGCAGGCTCGACAGATAATCAATCATCATCCGTGGAAAATCCATCTTCAGACCAGCGATCGACACGCCAATCAAATCAATGGTCAACATTTTCGCTTTATGCACAACCTCGGGCGGTACATCTTTGAATTGTGTCTTGCAAAAAAGCTCGGCAAAAGTTTGCAAAATCGTTTGGTCTTTACTCGCCATGATTTGACTCCATACTTAATTTTGAATTTAGTTAACCTGAATCCGACCGGTTCGCGCAACTTGTTTCCAGCGCTCAACTTCTTGTTTAACGTAGTCTGCTGTTTGGGCCGGCGAAAAGTTGGTCGACTCAGCACCCTCTTTCGCAAACAAGGCCTGCATCTCAGGCTCGGCGCTTACATTGCGAATGGCCGCGTTTAAGGCATCCGCTACGGGGCTTGGTGTTTTGGCGGGCGCAAAGACCACCCACCAGACATCCACCTCATAACCTGGAAGCGTTTCGGCAATGGCTGGCACACCCGGAAAAAACTTCGAACGCTCAAGCGAGGTGACCCCGATCGGTCGTACTAAATTTGCTTGAAGCTGACCTCCCACTGACGCCAAGGTTGTAATCATGTAGTCGATGTTGCCGCCAATCATATTGGCGACCGCCCCATTGATCCCCTGATACGGTACGTGTAAGGCTTGAGTACCCGACATTGCTTTAAAGTGCTCAACACTCATCTGCCCAATCGAACCCATTCCAGCAGAGCTGTAATTCACTGCATTATTCGACAGTTTGGTTGCTGCAATCAATTGGGCGATATCTGTAAACGGTGTTTTATTACCCACAATTAACACCATCGCACCTTTGGCGACCAAGGCTACCGGTTTGAAGGAAGTGATCGGATCAAACGGCAAATTGTTGCGCACCGCCGCGTTGGTTGCGAACGAAGTTGAAATGAGCAATAACGTTGAGCCATCGGGTTCTGCCCTCGCAACCAGATCTGAACCAATGCTGCCGCCTGCACCCGGTTTATTTTCAACCACGACCGACGCCAAGAGTTTGCCCGCCAACTTTTGCGCTAAAGCACGGGCGTAAACATCATTGCTACCCCCAGGCGAAAACGGTACGATTAATTTAATGAATTTTGGCAATGTCACTTGTTGCGCACTGACTGGAGTCAAACAACTCAGACCCAACACAAGCGTCACGAAGGCCAAACTTAAGCCGCATCGCAGTGGTGTAGCTCGGCGCCTACTGGTCATTCTGTTTAGCATCCGTCCAGTATTTTTGCATTTCAATAAACAAAAATGATGCCGACCAAGTGATCAGAATCAAACCGGTTAAGGCCTCAATACCCGTCAAATAACGCACGTAACCTTGCGCCACAATGTCGCCATAACCGACCGTCGTGAACGTCACGAAAGAAAGATAAACACAATCGAGAAGGACTCCGTGGCCGGCTGTATCACCAAGGATCGTACCCAGGCCCTCAACATTCAAAGATATAAAATAGCCAAACGCAAATAACCAAATCTCGATCACATGCGTCATGAAGATGACTCCGACCCCTAACAACACTCTAAATCTTGAAGGAATGTGGCTAAAGCTCGGCAGCTTTCGATCGAGCAAAGATAAAACCTCGTAGTGAATCAGGATTGCCCCTGACACTAACAAAGTATTCAACGTACAGGCGAGCAAAAGCAGCATGGTTCTATCTTACTAGATTGCCTGAGCCACCCATCATCATTCAGACATATCTAGGGCACACTCGACCGGTTGCGCGTGCAACAGGCTCACACAAACCGCCGACTCAATACCGATCAGATAGCCTCGCCGACCACCGTTAATCCAAATACGGGGTAGCCCAAGAATGCTACGTTCAATGTAAATCGGCATTTTGCGCCGCGTGCCAAAGGGCGAGGTGCCGCCCACTAAAAAGCCACTATGTCGATTCGCCACCTCGGGCTTGCACGGCGCAATCGATTTGACTCCGATTTGCCTTGCCAAATTCTTAGTAGACACTGTTTTGTTGCCATGCATCAAAACAATCAAAGGCGCGGCTGTTTCATCTTGCATCACCAAGGTTTTGACCACTGCAAAGGGATCAAAACCCAACACGTGGGCGCTATGCTGTGCTCCACCATGCTCAAGATATTCGTAAGGGTGCTCGGTATACGACACACCCTGCGCCTTCAAAAAAGCGGTCGCGGGCGTTTCGCTAACATGAACTTTTTTAACCATTTATACGGTCATCCTCACGACCACTATTTTGCTTTGGGTGCACGCAGCGCTTGCAAGACGCGTTGCCCTGCTCGACCATCCGCTTTCATCCCGACAGAGGTCTGAAACTCGTTAATCGCAGCGCGACTTTTTGCGCCGATCATTCCATCGATTTCGCCAATGTCATAGCCCCGATCCACCAACCTTTGCTGTACCTCGCGGCGCTCTGCTCGGCTAATGCCCGCATCAGCCGTTGGCCATGGTGTCGCGAAGCGCCCGCCCCCGCGCAAGCGATCCGCGAGATGGGCAATCGATAAGGCGTAAGATTCGGCCGCGTTGTAGCTGTAGATCGCATCAAAGTTTCGAAAAACAATAAACGCAGGCCCGTTCGCACCCGCAGGCAAAAGCAAAGCCGCCTGAGTTGTTTCTGCAGGAACCGCTTGCCCCGATTTGATGGGCTTAACGCCCAGCTGGGTAAAGTGCGACAACGGATGCCGCGCGGTGCGGCCAGAGGCACCAGCGTAACCGGCGGGCAACTGCACTTCATAACCCCAGTTTGCACCACTAATCCAACCAGACTGTTTTAAATAATTTGCGGTAGATCCCAGAGCATCTGGCACAGAATTTACAATGTCGCGTTTGCCATCTCCATCAAAATCAACTGCGATGCGTTGATACGTTGTCGGCATAAATTGTGTCTGACCAAAGGCCCCCGCCCAGGATCCTACCAAGCCTTGCAGCGGGATATCACCGCTTTGCACTATCTTTAAGGTCGCGAGCAGTTCACCTTTAAAAAAAGCCTGGCGCTTGTTTGCACACACCAGCGTCGTTAACGAGCGCACCAATTCGCGCGTGCCCTGAATGCGGCCGAAGTTAGATTCAACGCCCCACACAGCCACAATCGTATGGCGATCAACGCCGTATTTTTGTTCGGCCTCAGCAAGCGTCTTTGACCACTCTTTTAGCTTGGCCTGACCATCCGCTACGCGCTCATCATCTACCAAGCCAGCCAGGTAATCCCAGATCGGGGTACGAAACTCTGGCTGATAGTCGTAAGACTTTAAAACAGTCTCATCAGGTTCGATGTCTTTGAACGCGGCATCAAGAGTGCCTGACGAGATTCCTTGTGCGATCGCACTTTGACGCAAGCTCGCCACACAAGCGTCAAAGGTTTGCGCCTGTGTGTGAAAGTTCACAAAAGATAAAACGAACGCGATCACGAATTTATTCATTGACTAAAGCCTCTCGACGAATCACTTCGCCCCAGACAGACACTTCTTTATTAATCTGTTGAGCAAAGCGCGCTGGGTCTAGCATGACCGGTTCTCCGTTACTTTTTAATACGGCAACAGCTTTGCTGTTATTCGATCATCTGGATCGCCTTTGGAACCGCAAAACTTATCATACTGACCATTGACAACTGACCAAGCTATAAAACTTGCGATCGCATCCAAGCTGC
>JBAXLV010000041.1:0-9872 GCA_037134635.1 Alcaligenaceae bacterium | reverse complement strand
CGGGCAAATCAACGATGGTGCTAGCGGGGCACTTCATGTACTTAGCATGCGCGCCATTGCCGGTTGCCCCATACACTTCAGCAACACCTTCAACGCACAACTGCATCCAACCGGTTGAACAATGCGGGCAGGCGCCGCAACCGCGGTAATGATGACACATCGCACGCTGTCCAATATAGGCTTGTTTAGGGCTCACGTTCGAACCGACTGCGACCACCACACCACAAGGTTCATGCCCAGCAATCACGGGCTCAGCGTTGGCAAAGCCCAGTGATTTCATCGCTTCGCCAGGCGCTGCGCGATAAAATTTCAAATCGCTACCGCACATACCCGAGGCTTTGATCTCAAGCACGACTTCGTTTGGACCCGGTGTTGGATCTGCAAAGTCTCGCATTTCAATTTTTCGATCGCCAACAAAAACAATGCCTTTCATGTTGAATCCTTTTTAAATGAAGTTGTCTCGAGTCGTTTTTATTACAAAGAGGCTTAACGCAAAATAAATGGGTTAGCTGGTGCACCTTCGGCGTAAGAGATCCAGACACTCTTGGTTTCAAGGTATTGTTGAATAGAATCCAAACCACTTTCGCGTCCGAGGCCAGAGTGTTTCATCCCACCAAAGGGCATCATGTAACTGACCGCACGATAGGTATTGACCCACACCGTACCAGCTTTGAGTGCAGAGGACATTCTCATTGCTCGACCGATATCGCTGGTCCAGACACCTGCAGCCAAACCGTAGATTGTGTCGTTCGCCATCTTGATCGCATCAGCCTCTTCGTCAAATCCCATAATGGCCAATACCGGACCAAACACCTCTTCACGCGCGATGCGCATATTCGGATCAACATCTACAAAAATGGTGGGCTCGACAAACTGACCACCCGGCAGATCACTTGCGGTCGCTGGGCCACCACCCAAGATACAACGCGCACCTTCGGCTTTGGCAATATCCATGTAATCCAGAATTTTTTTGTACTGACCGGGCGTGGTCACTGGACCAATATTGGTATCGGGTGACATCGGATCACCCTTTCGCGCCGAAGCCCCTAAAGCTGCGACCTTTTTCGTGAACTCTTCGCGAATCGAGTTTTGCACCAACAGGCGCGAACCCGCGATACATGTTTGACCTGTTGCCGCAAAGATCCCCGAGATCACACCTGCGGCAGCTTTATCTAAATCGCAATCAGCAAAAACAATATTAGGCGATTTTCCACCAAGCTCTAGCGATACGCGTTTCATTGACTGTGCGGCCTGTGCATAGATCTTTGCACCTGTCACATCAGAGCCAGTGAAGGTAATTTTCGCGACCTGAGGGTGATCGACTAACGCAGAGCCCGCCTCAGCACCATACCCAGTCACAACGTTAAACACACCATCTGGAAACCCAGCTTCTTTTGTCAACGCCGCATATTCAAGCGTCGAGACCGAAGCAAACTCTGAAGGCTTGATCACCACTGCGCACCCTGCAGCAATGGCAGCAGCGCACTTCCATGCGATGAACAACAAAGGCGAATTCCAGGCCGTTAACACACCTACCACCCCAACCGCCTCGTAGCGTGTAAAGGCGAACATATCGGGCTTATCAATCGGCATCACCGCGCCTTCGATTTTATCGGCCAACCCGCCGTAATAGCGAAACCATTCTGGGTGATAGTTCACCTGACCGCGCATCTCGGCCATCAGTTTGCCGTTATCGCGCACTTCAATTTCTGCCAAGCGTTCAGCATGCTTGGTCACTAAATCGGCCAAACGAATCATTAGTTTGCCGCGTTCAGTTGCGGTCATTTTTGACCAAGGGCCTTCGCGCATTGCGCGCGCTGCCGCCGCAACGGCTCGGTCGACGTCTTGCGCACAGCCTTGGGGGATTCGCGCCCAAGGCTTACCTTGGTAGGGGTCAATGCTGTCGATCCATTTTTTGCCAACGGGCTCGACATATTGGCCATCGATATAGTGATTGTAGGTTTTCATAACACGGTCTCAGTCTGCTATTGAAGTAAGGTTTTAACGTCTTGCGCAATCGTGGTCATTGCTTGGTCTGCCGCGTCAACAATGTTGTACAAGCGAACAAAGCCATGGGGCAAGCCTGCCATTCGTCTCGTCACAACTGACACCCCAGCTGAAATCAATTTCTTTGCATACAGCTCACCATCGTCTCTTAAGACGTCATACTCTGACGTCAATACAACCGTGCGAGGTAACCCCTCGACGTTCTGCTGTGCCATCGGTGATATCTTCGGATCACCATGCATCGACGCTGGAGCATAGTTTTCGAAAAACCATTCCATGTCGCGTTTCGTCAACTGCATACCAGCGCTGTAGTGCTGATATGACTGAGTATTAAAATCATGCCCGGTCACGGGGTAAATCAAAAGCTGACCCTTGATCGCCACACGCCCAAGTAACGAATGCGTCGCAACGGCAGCAAGGTTCCCCCCCGCGCTATCACCACCCACTAACAACGGCACCGTTGCACCCACAAGCTCTTTTAAATGCGCTGCAGCCCAGACAATCGCATCTTCACTATCGTTAATGCCAGCTGGAAACGGATGCTCTGGCGCCAAACGGTAATCTACCAAGAGCACTGCGCATTGACTGCGCGCGGCCAAAGCGCGCGCCATCGCATCAAAATCATCGATGGTACCAATCACCCAGCCTCCACCGTGCAAATACACAATCAATCCACTTACTTGTGCTGCAGGCACAAAAACTCTACCGGCGATTGAACCCGCACGCGTCGGTATCTTGATATCTTTGACCTGATAGATATCGGGTCCTGTGCCAAGTGCCGCGCGCGTTGCGGCGGTCATGTCCCTGGCATCCTGGGGGGATCCTGCAGATAATGCAGGGCGACCTGCCGCTGACATTTTTGCAAAGAGTTGGGCAATGGTTGGGTCTAGTGGCATAGGGTGGCTCTCATGTCTTAAATCCACGGTACAAAAACAATTACTTTTAAAAAATTAGTCGATGCGATTCGTACCCTATTCCGGTTTTATTCCAGCATCTTTAGCAACCTTACCCCAGCGTACTTGTTCTTTTTGAATGTAGTCAGCGAATTGTTCTGGAGTCCAGGGCGTCGGTACAGCACTAAATTGGGCAAACTTTTCAATGACTTCGTTAGACGCCAAGACTTTATTCATCGCGGCGTTAATCTTTTTAACGATCTCTTTAGGGGTGCCAGCAGGCACCAAGATGCCCTGCCAAGAGCTGATGTCAACGCCCGAGTAGCCAGACTCATTCACCGTTGGGATATTGGGAGCAACTTTTGAGCGCTCGGGCGTCGTAATGGCCAGGCCACGTACCTTGCCCGAGGCCACTTGCGGATACACGCTTGAAAAGGGATCAAACAAAACCTGAATCTGTCCACCCATCAAATCGGTGACGGCCGGCGCACTACCCTTGTATGGGATGTGATTCATCTTGATACCGGCAAGCCCAGAAAAAAACTCGACGGCCAAGTGAATGGACGTGCCCGCGGTACCGTAATTTAATTTGCCTGGGTTGGCTTTCGCGTAGGCCACCAACTCGGCCAAGGTCGCTGCAGGTACGGTTGGGTTCACTGCGATCAATAATGGCTGCACCGACACCATTCCAACGGGATCAAAGCTTTTCAACGGATCGTAATTGAGCTTAGCCATCGTCCACTGATTGATCGCCATGGTGCTGATATTACCCATCACCCAGGTATACCCATCTGCCGGCGCGCGAGCCACCACTTCAGCGCCGATCGCACCACTTGCACCCGCCCGATTTTCAGCGACAACCGTCTGGCCCAATTCATCGGTCAGTTTGGCCGCCATGGTTCGGGCCACAATATCAGTCACGCCAGCGGGTGGAAATGGAATCACCATTTTGATGCTGCGCTCTGGGTAAGACTGGGCTTGCGCAGCGAAGGCGCCTAATACTAAGGCGATTGCTGCCACGCGCGCGAATACAAATTTGCCAACCGTTGGGATGTGCATGGTGTTGTCTCGGTTATTTTTATGTACTGACTGCAATGCTAACGAACAATGGTCAGTCATTCAATACTAATCACACGAAAAAACAATATCGGTACCGTTGTCGCCTTCGTACAGATCACCAACGAAAGCCAGGCCGATCCATTCCCAACCATGCTCAGACAACCAGTCTTGATAGACTTGCTCTGACAAATCGCGGGTTGCAGGCATTTCGAAGCGCACCGTCACGCTGAGCGTGATGCCATTCTCGTCGCCATCCATGGCCCACTCAGCATTATCTTCAGTCAACGCCACCTCAATCACACCCGTATTGCGTCCTAAGGACAACCCTTGCTTTTTGAATAGCCCGCCTGTGAAGTAGTTGACATCAAGCTGTAAGGGTTGCAAAGCATCCCAGGCAGCCTGCTTGAGCCGTTTGCGTTCAGCTGAAGTCGAAGCCCCATTGGCCTCTAACAACAATTCAGACGCATCGCTGATTTTGCCGTAATCCTCGTCAACATCTATTTCATCTTCAGGCGGCAAGTTGATCTTCAGGCCTGAGATGGTCCATTCAAATTTAGCAATTCTGGTCATGATGGTGAACTAACAATTATTTGGTGAAATGAATGATCGCATTATGCACTGAACCAGGATCAGTGACCGTGTTGTCTAGCAGAGAGCAAAACCGCCCTCATCTACGAGGGCGGATATATCGATAGCGTTCACCGGTTACCCGGCCGGCCATACCAAGAAAATCGACTTAGCGGGTCAGTACCATGCCGCGGTAACCTTCTGCAGCGACCTGATCGCAGATGACGCGATACTTATCTAAGCCAGCAACGTAGGGCATGAACACTCTTGGTTTGCCTGGAATGTTGGCACCGACGTACCAAGAATTTGCTAACGGGTAAAGAGTAGAGTCGCCGACCTCGTTCACGTGCTTGACCCACTTCTCTTCTGCATCCAAGTCAGCCTCGACACGAGCGTATTGCTTCTCTTTGACATGCTTGAGCAGATCAAAAATCCAATCTACGTGTTGCTCGATTGCCGAAATCATATTGGTTTTGACCGAGGGGCTACCAGGGCCAGTAATAATCAACATGTTCGGAAAACCTGCCGTCAGCAAACCCAGATAGGTCTTGGGGCCCTCTGACCACTTTTTACGTAACTCGGCGCCGTCATTGACTTGAATATCAATATCCATAATCGCGCCGGTCATGGCATCAAAGCCTGTTGCAAAGATGATGGCATCAAACTCGTATTCAGCTTCAGTCGTTTTGATCCCTTTCTCGGTAATCTCAACGATTGGGGCATTTTTGATATTGACTAAAGTCACGTTCGGCCGATTGTATGTTTCAAAATAATCGGTATCTAAAGGCAGGCGCTTCGTGCCGATGTAGTGATCGTTCGGGCACAAGATCTCAGCGACCTTGGCATCTTTCACGATCGTGCGGATTTTTCGGCGCACAAAATCAGAGACAGCCTCGTTGGCGTCTTTGTTGATTAACAGATCTTTGTACGAATACAAAAAGCTGATATTGCCGCCCGTATTCCATTTCTTTTCAAAAATGACTTCGCGGGCTTCAGCCGAATCGTCAAGTACATTTTTGCTAGGTGGTGGATAGCCGGAAATGCCGAATGGCGTTTTGTTTGCCTCAGCACGCGCTTGCTTGTAATTCGCTTTATGCTTTTTAACAACGTCGGCGGGTAATTTGTAATTGACCGACGGCACGCTGAAATTTGCAGTGCGCTGAAACACATGTAAGTGTTTGGCCTCTTTTGCGACGACCGGAATCGTTTGAATCCCCGAAGCACCCGTGCCGATGATACCTACGCGCTTGCCGGTGAAATCAACTTTTTCGTGCGGCCACTGACCGGTGTGGTACCACTTGCCTTTGAAATTATTTAAACCTTTAAAGTCGGGCACACGTGGCAACGACAGGTTACCCGAAGCCATAATACAGAACTGTGCACGTACGACCTCGCCGCTCGTTGTCGTAAGAGTCCATAGATTGCTTTGGCGATCGAACACGGCAGCTTTAACACGCGTGTTGAACTGAATATCCCGACGCAAATCAAAACGATCTGCCACGTGATTAGCATATTTCAAAATATCAGGTTGGGCGGCAAAGCGCTCGGGCCATTCCCACTCTTGTTGCAGGTCGTCTGAAAACGAATATGAATACTCCAAACTTTCAACGTCACAGCGGGCACCTGGGTAGCGGTTCCAGTACCAGGTGCCGCCCACGCCGTCTCCAGCCTCTAGCACCTTGACGCTGAGTTTGAGCTCACGTAGACGGTGCAGGGTGTACAGGCCGGCAAAACCGGCGCCAATAACGACGACGTCGTATTGTGAAGTGGGTGCTGCTGAAGTCATTGCTTGATCTCCGCTAATGCTGTTTTAGGCTCGTATGGTCATAGTCTAAACGGATTTTGATTGATCCCCAAATCTCGAAAATCTAACAATGAACCGTTAGGCGTTCAAGTCTCATCCATAGAACAAATGCGGCATTGCAACATTAACCTCGTCGATAGCATTCCTTGCACTTTAAGTAAAAATCAGTAACCTAGGCGCTACGATTGACTCATCGCACTTGCCCAATCAAAAAGCCCATGAAAAACAAAATGCTCAAAGCACTCGCGGTAGCTCTCATCACGTTAAGCACTGTCGACACGACGCTGGCCGCCGATTCAAGCCCAAAATTTCCTGCGCAGCCTGTAAAAATTGTGGTTCCCTACACGCCCGGTGGCATCTCAGATCTGATGGGACGCTCACTAGCCACTTATCTTGAAAAGAAGTGGGGGCAGCCCGTCATCATCGAGAATAAACCGGGCGCATCCGAGGCAGTTGGCGCAAGCTATGTCGCCAAAAGCAAACCCGATGGTTACACCATCTTGTTAGCCAGTGACACCGCGTTCTTAGTCAACCCTTTTTTAAAGAAGAGTCTGAACTACAACCCCGAAACGGATTTTGAACCGATCATTCGGATGGCGGAAGGCTATATGACCTTCCTGGTGGTTCGTGCCGATCTCAAAATTGGCACGCTGAAAGAACTGTTGGATAAAGCACAGAAAAATCCTGGGCAGGTCACCTACGGCTCAGAAGCGGTCGGTAGCCCCGCTGAATTTCGTATGCGAATTTTGGGTGATTTGACCGGTGGTTACAAGATGAATCACATTCCCTATAACGGAATGGGGCCCATCATCAGTGACATGCTCGGCGGACGCGTAGATAGCGCTTGGCTTCCGACTCACCTCGCTAAACAACAAATTGAAAGTAAGGCGATGGTTCCACTCGCCACCAACGGCAACAAACGCAATTGGCTATTTCCAGACGTGCCTTCACTAACCGACTTGGGTTATGCAAACGCTGGGCTCACATTCAAAATAATGCTCGCAGCACCCGCGGGCACACCCAAGGCGATTGTCAATCAAATTGCAAACGACATCCGAGAGATTGTGAAAGATCCCGCTTTTGATGAAAAGCATATTCATACCAATGGCTATATGGCGATCGCCGATACGCCCGAAGAATTTCGAGACTATCTAAAGACAGCCCGACCCTTCTTGCAACAAGTCATTAAAGATGCAGGCTTTGAGCCTCAATAAGAGAGACCAAACTGATGAAAACTTTAGGGTTAAAAACCGTTCTTCTCGCGGGATTAATTAGCGCCAGCACGTTTGTTCAAGCCGCAGACCCTCTCGCGTATCCCACTCAAATCGTCAAGATCGTAGTGCCTTACACCCCCGGCGGCATTACAGACTTATTGGGTCGCGCCTTAGCAAGTCGTTTAGAAAAGAAATGGGGGCAATCGGTCGTCGTTGAAAACAAATCTGGGGGCTCAGAAGCTGTGGGTGCAGCCTATGTCGCAAAAAGCAAACCAGATGGCCACACGATTTTCATCGCAAGCGATGCTGCATTTTTGGTAAACCCACTGCTTAAGAAAGGGCTGAACTACAACCCTGAAACCGATTTTGAACCTGTTTTACGTTTGGCAGAGGGCTACGCGTTTTTGGTTGTTCGACCCGATCTCAAAATTGGCACGTTAAAAGAACTGCTAGACAAGGCACAGAAAAATCCTGGACAAGTCACCTATGGATCAGAAGCTGTTGGTAGCCCGGCTGAGTTTCGCATGCGAATTTTAGGTGGCCTCACGGGCGGCTACAAAATGAATCATATTCCCTACAACGGTATGGTTCCGATCATCAGCGACATGCTTGGCGGCCGCGTGGATAGCGCATGGCTACCTCCGCATTTAGCGCGCCCCCAGATCGAAGCCAAAGCCTTACTGCCTCTGGCCACAAACGGTACGCGCCGCAATTGGATGTTTCCAGAAGTACCGACCTTGACTGAATTAGGCTTTGATCAAACCGACTTGAGTTTCAAAATGATGTTGGTCGCGCCTGCGAGTACTCCAAAACCGATTGTCGAGAAAATTGCAAACGACGTGAGAGAAGTTATGCAAATGCCCGACTTTAACGAAAAGTACGTGCACTTTAATGGCTATACCAACATCCCAAGCTCACCCAAAGAGTTTCAAGATTATCTAACCAAAATGCGACCATTTCTAAAACAAGTCGTGAAAGACGCCGGCTTTGAACCCCAATAGAGCGTCGAGGCTTATCTAAGCTAGCGCAATCACACAACCACGTACTTCATGCGCTTGACCTTAGACATATCCGTGCCTTCAATACGGATCAAACTTGTCGATCCTTTACGCTCAGGGGCATGTAAGTCACCTTCGTTATAAACATGCGCCACGCCTGGCGTCAGCGCATATGATTTAGTCACTTTCACCTTGCCTGGCTTATCTGCAGTTGCTTCTTCAATTTTTTGATAATCACGCATTTCAGTGCTACCCCGTGCCTGGCCATAAATCGCCCACGAGTGTGCGTGATCATGGGGATCAGAACTTTTAGGGCCTAGATAATGATGGGCAACGATACAAAAGCCCAATTCTGGGTCTTCATAAATGATATCCCGCTCACTGGTGGTCGGGCTGAGATGCTTTGCGATAAAAGCCTCATCTAGCAACACCTCTTTCAAAACATCAGCGACTTTTTGACGACCAGCAGGCCCGGGATTATTTTTAAGAAGGTCATGGCACTGGCTGGCAAATTGTTCGAGAGTGTGGCTCATGTTGGCTAGCTCCGTTGTTGTTTTCAATGGGATTATGTTACCCCAACAATTACGTTTGGTGGCTTCCAAAGTCAGTCTTTGTAACTCTTTGCTATTGAACTTATACTCAGTAAACATCCAGAGAGAAAAAACATGCGCGCACGATCACCTCGCCTCACCGCAGTTAACGTGCGGTACCTGTTATCTCTCATCATTTCTATTTTTAGCTGTTTCAGTGCACATACCGTCTGCGCTCAAACGACATACCCAGAACGTCCAATTCGTTTGATCGTGAGCTTTGCCGCGGGTGGGCCCACCGACATTTTTGCGCGACTGGTTGCCGTGCGACTTGAAAAAGAATTGGGCCAGCCCATCATCGTCGAGAACAAACCCGGAGGCGGTTCGAACATTGGCTCTGAATTCGTCGCGCGGGCCAAGCCTGATGGCTATACCCTGTTGTTAGGAACAATCGCCAACA
The DNA here is from genome assembly GCA_037134635.1 of Alcaligenaceae bacterium. Lineage (GTDB taxonomy): Bacteria > Pseudomonadota > Gammaproteobacteria > Burkholderiales > Burkholderiaceae_B > Zwartia. The sequence continues at coordinate 340 of JBAXLV010000041.1, read as the reverse complement.
CCACCAACATGGCGATTTATAAAAATCTGGGCTACGACACCGAGCGTGACTTTGTTCACATCACGCAAATTATGTCCTCGCCGAGCATATTGGTCGTCAACAACGATATTCCAGCAAAAAATTTAAGCGAATTGATCGCCTATGTGCAAGCAAACCCCGGCAAGCTGAGCTATGCCTCGTCAGGTGCGGGTGGCTTGCAGCATCATGCGGGTGAACTACTGAAGATGCGAGCCAATTTAGATATGCTGCATATCCCCTATAAAGGTGCAGTACCCGCACTGACGGATGTGATGGGAGGCAACGTCGCCATGGGTTTTAAAACTGCGAGCGGCGTGATGCC
>JBAXLV010000040.1:0-9940 GCA_037134635.1 Alcaligenaceae bacterium | reverse complement strand
GCATAAATGCTTCGCCCACCAAAAAGGCATGAACGTCATGCGCGCGCATGCGTTGTACATCGGCAGGGTTCAAAATTCCGCTTTCGGTAATCACGCGTTTGTCGGCCGGGATCTGTGAAAGCAGATCAAGTGTTGTTTGCAACGATGTTTCAAACGTGCGCAGATTGCGATTGTTAATACCGAGTAAAGAGGTGTTCAGATCGAGCGCGATTTCAAGTTCTTGGGCGTCGTGTACTTCGACCAACACATCCATACCAAGCTCAAAGGCACAGGCTTCAAATTCGCTCAGCTGAAAGGTGCTTAAGGCTGACACGATTAATAAAATACAGTCGGCCCCCATCGCGCGTGCCGCGATGATTTGATACGGGTCAACCATAAAGTCTTTGCGCAATACGGGCAGATTGCAGGCGGCACGGGCTTGTCGCAGGTACTCGTCAGAGCCTTGAAAAAACTGTTCATCCGTTAAGACCGACAAACAGGCGGCGCCGTGCGTAGCGTACGACAACGCGATGTCAGCTGGCTGAAAATTTTCGCGCAAGACGCCTTTAGAGGGCGATGCTTTTTTGATCTCGGCGATGACGCCTGCCTGACCCTGCTCGATTTTTGTTTCAATCGCCTGGGCAAAGCCACGCACATCTTTACGTGCCTTGGCTTGCGCCAGCAATGTGGCTTCGCTATGCAGGGCGCGCGCTGCGGTGACCTCTTGGGCTTTGACGGCCAGAATTTTTTTTAGGATATCGCTCATGCTGCAAACTTTTGTGTTTTGGTACAAAAGGCGTCGAGTTTTGCACGCGCTGCACCGCTTGCAATTGCTTCGAACGCCATCTTGATACCGTGTTGAATGGTGGGTGCACAATTACCAACATAAATCGCCAAACCCGCATTGAAGGCGACAATATCGCGCGCAGTGCTCGGTTTGTTGGTCAAGGCTTCGAGCACGCGATCGCGAGACTCTTCTTTGCTTGACACGCGAATCCCTCTGTTCGAAACCATCGTCAGACCAAAATCCTCAGGGTGAATTTCGTACTCAGAGATGACGCCATCTTTAAGTTCGCCCACTAGCGTGCCTGCACCAAGCGAGGCCTCGTCCATGCCATCCTTACCGTGCACAATCATGACGTGCTTCGAGCCTAACAGTTGCAAGACCCGAACCTGAATGCCGACCAAGTCTGCATGAAAGACGCCCATCAGTTGATTGGCTGCGCCCGCAGGATTGGTGAGTGGACCCAGAATGTTGAAAATAGTTCGTACGCCTAATTCTTTGCGTACCGGTGCGATGTTTTTCATGGCGCCATGATGCGCTTGTGCGAACATGAAGCCGATCCCGATCTCTTCAATACACTCGGTGATCTGTGCAGGCGATAACGCTAAGTTCGCGCCAAGCGCTTCAAGCACATCGGCACTACCCGAAGACGACGAGGCACTACGCCCACCGTGTTTGGCAATGGGTACGCCTGCCGCGGCCGCAACAAACATGGCCGTGGTTGAAATATTAAAAGTGTTGCTGCCATCGCCGCCCGTGCCGCACATGTCGACCATATCTTGTGGATTAGTAACGTGCACGGGTGTTGCGAATTCACGCATTACCGTGGCCGCCGCGGTGATTTCGCCGACGGTTTCTTTTTTAACGCGTAGCCCCATTAACAGCGCAGCAGCGATGGTGGTCGACATTTCGCCACGCATCAGCATCCGCATAAGGTGCAGCATCTCGTCGTGAAAAATCTCACGATGTTCAATGCAGCGTAAAAGAGCTTCGTTGGGAGTAATCATTGCGTTCAAGCCTTGGCAGAGTCAAGTTCAAGAAAGTTACGCAGCAGGGCGTGGCCATGCTCGCTTAAGATTGATTCGGGATGAAACTGTACGCCATAAATCGGTAAGGTTTTGTGCCGCACACCCATGATTTCGCCATCGGCGGTTTGCGCGGTGATCGCCAGGCAGTCTGGAATTGTGGCGCGCTCGATGGCCAGCGAGTGATACCGAATCACTGTAAAGGGTGAGGGCAGGCCTTTGAATACATCGGTATTGGTATGCGTGATTTGCGAGGTTTTGCCGTGCATGATTTGTTGGGCGCGTACGATCTTGCCACCAAAGGCTGCGCCGATCGCTTGATGCCCGAGGCACACGCCCAAGATTGGTTTTTTGCCGGCGTAATGTTTGATTACGTCAATCGAGATGCCCGCCTCAGCGGGTGAGCAGGGCCCGGGTGATACACAGATATGATCGGGCGCAAGCGCGTCAATCTCAGCCAGTGTGATCTGGTCGTTGCGATACACGCGCACATCCTGGCCAAGTTCGCCAAAGTATTGCACCAAATTGTAGGTAAACGAATCGTAGTTATCGATCATCAGTAACATGGTCTAAATCCTGGTCGTGTCAACGGGCTGCTTTCAAACCGGGTCATCAAGCCCGATTTGCACTTGTTCGGCCGCGCGTAACACCGCACGGGCTTTTGCCTCAGTTTCTTGCCATTCAAGTTCGGGGTCTGAATCGGCCACAATACCGGCGGCGGCCTGTACGTACAGCATGCCGTCTTTGATGATGCCAGTACGAATGGCGATTGCCACATCCATTTCGCCGCCGTAACTTAAGTAACCTGCAGCCCCACCATAGATGCCACGCCGCACGGGTTCGAGCTCATCAATCATCTGCATGGCACGCACTTTGGGTGCGCCGGTTAAGGTGCCTGCAGGAAACGAAGCGCGCAAGACATCCATATTACTCATGCCCGCCTCAAGGGTGCCCGCAACGTTTGAGACCAGATGCATGACGTGTGAATAGCGTTCGATCACCATGGTATCGGTGACCTCGACGGTACCTATTTTGGCGACCCGGCCCACATCGTTGCGCGCCAGATCAATCAACATGACGTGCTCGGCACGCTCTTTTGGGTCGGCCAGTAATTCTGCAGCCAGCGCAGCATCAAGTTCGGGTGTGGCACCGCGCTTGCGGGTGCCGGCTAAGGGGCGAATCGTGATTGTAGTTTCGGGGGCTGAGCCTGCCGGTGCGCCGTCTTTAAGCGGCAACGCCTCTTGCCGGACCAGAATTTCTGGAGAAGCACCCACCACTTGAAAATCGCCGAAGTTCCAGTAGTACATATAGGGCGAGGGATTCAGGCTACGCAGCGCACGATAGAGCGAAAGCGGTGAATCGCTAAAGGGCTTGGTAATGACTTGCCCCACTTGGACTTGCATCAGGTCGCCTGCAGCAATGTATTCTTTGGCGCGCAACACGGCCGCCAGATAGTCGGCTTTAGCAAAGTGCCGCTCTTCAGCGGTGACGACGCTTGAATGGCTGTAGGGGATTTCAATTGGTTTGCGCAGCCGGATTCGCAAGTCTTTAAGACGCTGCTGAGCGCGACTAAAGGCCTCGGGCTGAGCAGGATCTGCGTACACCATCAAATAGATGCGGCCCGCCAAGTTGTCAACAATGACGAGCTCATCGACTTGCAACAATAAGATATCGGGTGGGCCTTCGCCCATTCCGGCTGGGTAGGGTTTGGTGGCTGGGCCTAATTTGGGCTCAATATGTCGCACCGTGTCGTAGCCAAAATACCCGGCTAAGCCGCCTGCAAAACGCGGCATGCCAGGGCGCAACGCCACTTTGAAACGCGCTTGATATTGCGAAATAAAAGAGAGTGGATCACCTTGGTGGGTTTCAACGACCTTGTCGTCGCGCAACACCTCAGTCGTGGTGCCGCGCGCGCGGATGACGTTGCGAGCAGGAAGTCCAATAAAAGAATAACGGCCAAAGCGTTCACCGCCCACAACCGACTCGAGCAGGCAAGAGTTTTTGCCGCCTTGCGGGCCGCTATGTGCGAGTTTGAGGTAAATCGCCAAGGGGGTATCCAGGTCGGCATAGGTTTCTGCCACCAGAGGGATTCGGTTATAGCCTTGGGCGGCAAGCGCTTTAAATTCAATTTCAGTCATTTTTAGGCAATTCTCGTAGCTGAGTCGGCCGGGTGAAACAATAAAAAAGCCCGGCCATGGTTGGACGGGCTTGGTTTGTACGTTTAGTCTGGTGGCCTAAGCCTTGAGACGCACTGCTGACGAAACCCTACCCGATGCAAAGACGCCACCAACGCCACCAGGCGCCAGTTACGATTTGAATCGGAGTGAATGATTTCATCTTTAAATTTTTGCTTGTTAGGCTGTTTACCGCGCTGCGACCCAATGGGCAGCAGCCTCAATTGAGTCAACTATAGCATCGACATCGAGGGTTTGCACGCTTTGACCCTCGTTATACCCATAGGGTACGGCCAAAACGCTACAGCCAGCAGCGCGTGCCGACTGGGCATCGTTGATCGAGTCGCCCACCGCTACGCTACGTGCGGGTGCGCTTTTTAGCAGACTGCAGGCGTGCAGCATCGGGGCCGGATGTGGTTTGGCTTGCGGCAAGGTGTCGCCGCAGACGACGGCTTGAAAGTAGGGGGCCAAGCCTGTGCGTTTAAGCAGAGGCAGGGTGAATTCGGTTGCCTTGTTGGTGACGACAGCCAGACGCAAGCCCATGCTTTTCATGCGCTCAAGACCCGGAATCACCCCGTCGAACATGACGGCCTGATCACCATTGACCCGATGCAGATTGCGAAAATAAGACTCACGTGCCCGTTCAAAGAGCTCGGGTGAAATCGACGCGGGGTCGGCGTCTGCCGTCAGCATGCGCATGACAAGGTTTTTTGCCCCTTTGCCAATAAACGTCGCGATCTGCGCTTGGGGCAGGCTCGACAGCCCAAGCTCTTGGCGCATGGTGTTGGCCGCATTCGCCAAATCAGGGATGGTGTCCATTAAGGTGCCATCCAGATCGAGCAAGACCGCGTCGTAGGCTTGACTTGTGCGCGCAGGGGTAGTGTTCAGAGCAGTTTTAGACAGAGACATGTTTTTGTGTGGGTTAACCAAGCGCGAGTTCTTCGCGCATTTTTTTGATGACAGCAGCATAGTCGGGTTGCCCAAAAATAGCGGAGCCTGCAACGAAGGTATCGGCGCCGGCCTCACGGATCGAGCGGATGTTGTCGACTTTGACGCCGCCATCCACCTCAAGCGCGATGGGTTGCCCGCCCGCCTGCACGTGGGCATTAATGAGTGCGCGCGCTTGCCGAAGTTTATCGAGCGTGCCTGGAATAAAACTCTGACCCCCATAGCCTGGGTTGACTGACATTAGCAAAATAATATCGACCTTTGTCATGACATGCGCAAGCCAATCGAGAGGGGTGGCCGGATTAAAGACCAGCCCAGCCTGACAGCCTTGGTCTCGGATCAGCGCAAGGCTGCGGTCTACGTGTTTAGAGGCCTCGGGGTGAAACGTGATGACATTGGCCCCCGCCTTGGCAAACAAGGGAATCAGGCTATCAACCGGCTCAACCATTAGATGCACGTCAATGGGCACGGTGACGTGTGGGCGGATGGCCTCACATACCAAGGGCCCGATGGTCAGATTGGGCACGTAATGATTGTCCATGACGTCAAAATGGATCCAGTCAGCCCCGGCAGCCACAACATTTCTGACCTCTTCGCCCAAACGGGCGAAGTCAGCAGATAAAATACTAGGCGCAATACGTGCTTTTGGTAGAGCAGTCATTTCTGGCATGATGTGCGAACACCAAAACAAGGTAGCCCCATTATTGCAGTTTTCTTTGGATGTCATTGTGAAACCTTTTGAGCTTTCGGTGGTGGTCGAGCCGCGTTTTGTGCCGGATCAGTCAGATCCAGCCAAGCAACAGTTTGTTTTTGCCTATACGGTACGCATTACCAATACCGGTGAACGGCCAGCCCAAGTCATCAGTCGGCATTGGGTCATTTGCGACAGCGAGCAGGTGGCACAAGAGGTGCGCGGTTTAGGTGTGGTGGGTCAACAGCCGCTACTTGGGCCGGGTGAAACCTTTGAATACACCAGCGGTTGTCCGCTTAAAACGCCCGTGGGCACGATGCGTGGCAGCTACCATTGCGTTGGTGAAAACGGCGTACCTTTCGAGGTCGAAATCCCTGAGTTTGTACTGGCGATGCCACGAACACTGCATTAAGCCTAGGGCCAGGTAGGCGGTCAAACACGTGAAATAGACTCAAAACAAGGTCACTGGCAATGCAAAATATTTTTCTTCGAGGGGTATTGTTGGGTTTGCTGGCCATCTTGGCCGCTTGTTCGAGCCCACCGCAGGTGCCTGACGCTCGGCCGGCGGCTAGCGAGGCACCCATCACTGTGCCCGACGCCCCAGTTGCAGACAGCGCGGCCCGTGCCTTGAGTGGCAAGCTGGCGCCCGCTGGTTGGGCTGAGTTGCCCGGCTGGGCGAATGACGATCTGCGTGGGGTATGGACCGCCTTTTTGCGTAATTGTGGCGGCCTTGTGCGACCGACCGCAGTCAATCTGGCTGGGCCAACGCGTGCGACGCCGCGTGCCTGGCAGTCTGTTTGCGCAGCCGCGACTGACCCAGCGCGTGCGCCGGCGGCCAATAATCCTGAGGCGGTGCGCAAGTTTTTGCAAACGTGGCTCACCCCCTGGCGGCTTGAGGGCGCAGACGGAAAACCCGCTAGCAATATTGTCACGGGTTATTACGAGCCCTTGGTTTTTGGTTCTCGCAACCAGGGTGGGGTCTATCAATGGCCGCTATACACCGTACCGTCTGATTTACTCACGATCGATTTGGGCAAGGTTTACCCAGAGCTTGCCGGCAAACGCGTGCGTGGAAAATTAGAAGGCAATCGAGTGGTTCCCTACGATAGTCGCGCAAGTCTCGAGGCCTCGGGACGCAAGCCTCCCGTCGTTGTCTGGGTCAATGACCCTGTGGATAATTTCTTTTTGCAGGTGCAGGGCTCAGGCCGGGTGCAGTTAAATGATGGGCCCGGAGCCGGGCAAACGATACGGGTCGCCTACGCCGACCATAACGGTCATCCCTATATTTCGATCGGCAAGTGGTTGGCCGACAAAGGCGAAATGCAGTTGTCGCAAACGTCGATGCAAAGTATCCGCGAATGGGCCAAACGCAACCCTAAGCGCGTGCCCGAGATGCTCAACGCAAATCCTGCCCTGGTATTTTTTAAAGAAGAGTTGATCACCGATCCAGAAATCGGCCCAAAGGGGGCGTACGGCGTGCCTTTGATGGCGCAACGCTCAATTGCGGTCGACACTAATTTTGTGCCGTTAGGCACGCCCGTCTTTTTAGCCACGACACAACCTGCCTCAACGCAAGCGCTGAACCGACTCGTATTTGCGCAAGACACGGGCACTGCTATTAAAGGTGCTGCGCGCGCCGACTTTTATTGGGGGTTTGGTGAGGCTGCAGGTGCGCAGGCCGGTCGCATGAAGCAGGCCGGACAAATGTGGGTGTTGTGGCCCAAACAAGCCGGTGCGCCCAGCGCACGATGAGGCACAGATGAAGACGCCCATCGTTGTTTGCGGCACGGGTATCGTGGGCTTAGCCACCGCGCTTGCCTTGGCGCGCCGTGGGCAACAGGTGACGTTGGTCGGCCCCCGTCAAACCTTTGCATCCGTGACCCCTGAGGTTTTTCATCCGCGGGTGTACGCGATATCGCCCGCGAGCCAAAAGTTTTTAACGTCGATCGGAGTTTGGAATTTACTGGATGCGCAACGCTTGACTGCGGTGCAGGCGATGGAGATTCATGGCGATGGCGGCGGGCAGGTCAATTTGAACGCTTGGCAGGCGGCAATCCCTGAACTGGCGTGGATTGTTGAGTCAGGCGAACTCGAGCGTGTGCTGACACAAGCGGTACAAATTTTTGGTTTGAACTGGGTCACTGAAAAATTCTCTCACTACACTAGGTCAGATGCTGAACTGTGCATGACGACCGATCAAGGCACTATTTTGCAGGCCGAACTATTGATTGCGGCGGATGGCGCGCAGTCACCGTTGCGTGCTGCGGCAGGCTTGCCCGTTGAGATCAAACCCTACGGCGTGACGGCGATCGTCGCGCATTTGAACTGTTCGCAGCCACATCAAGGGACTGCATTTCAGTGGTTTAACGATCAAGGTGTACTCGCGTTGTTGCCCATGCCGGCGACCCAGATGGGTTCGCAAGTGTCGCTCGTTTGGTCGCTTAAAGAAACATTCGCGCAAGCGTTGCTGGCCCTGCCTGCAACTGAGCAGGCGACCCAGTTAAGTGTGCGATTGGCTGAACTCACCTCGGGCCGCTTGGGCGAACTGACGCCGCGTGGTCCGCTCAGTGCATTTCCCCTGTCCTTAAATCAGTCTCCAATGATTGGTGAACGTCTTGCCCTCGTTGGAGACGCCGCGCATCGCTTACACCCTCTGGCCGGCCAGGGATTAAACTTGGGCTTAGGCGACGTCCAGGTGTTGGTGGACACGATTGTTGAACGCGAGGCTTTTCGTGGCGCGGGTGATCCGATGGTGCTCAGACGTTACCGCCGTGCGCGTGCCGAACCCGTCTTGGCGATGCGTATGGTGACGGATGGTTTGCATCGATTATTTGACGCGCAAAATGCCCCAGCGGCATGGTTGCGCAATCTTGGGATGGCGCTGGTTGATCGATTGCCGATGCTTAAGCGGCAATTGATTGTTAGTGCCTCTCGTTAGGAGTTGTGATGTTAAAAAATTTGTTCAAGACCCTGTGTTTCGCGACAGCGCTGGTGATGGGCAGCCTGTCTGTGGCCTGGGCTCAAAATGCGGCTGTGGCGTCGACCGATGCCGACCTTAAAACGCAAGAAGTTCAAAAACTATTTGCTGAACGCTTCGGCAATCCACCTATCAGTGGCGTGCGCCAGACGCCCTACGGATTATATGAAGTGCAACTGGGTATGGATTTGGTTTACACAGACGAGAAAGTGACGTTTGTTCTGGATGGCACCCTGATTGATGCCAAAACGAGACGCGACATTACCCGCGAACGTCAAGACTCGTTGGCACAAATGCCTTTTGATCAATTGCCGTTTGAGTTGTCGTTCAAACAGGTGCGTGGTGATGGCTCGCGCAAAATGGCAATTTTTGAAGATCCCAATTGTGGCTATTGCAAACAATTGCGCAAATCAATTGAGGGCATGAACAATGTCACGATTTTTACATTTCCATATCCAATACTATCGCCCGATTCAACCCAAAAAGTGCGTAACGTGTGGTGTGCTTCTGATCGCGCTGAGGTCTGGGATGCTTGGATGTTGCAAAATAAAGTACCTGCGAGCGCTGACTGTGAAGTGCCGATTGATCAAATGGTTGCGCTTGGTCAAAAACTGATGGTGCGAGGGACGCCGGGTTTATTTTTTGCCGATGGATCGAGAGTAGGCGGCGCAATCCCGCGAGAAGAGATTGAAAAACGTTTGCGGCAGGCAAGTAATTAATCAACTGCCGCACAGTCACTTTGTAAAAAAACAGGAGCACACGATGCGTATTGCCGTACTGGATGATTATTTGAAGGTCGCCCCCAACATGGCGAAATGGGATAGCTTGAATGCAGACGTCAGTTTTTTTTCTGAATATATTCAGCCTGCCGAGCTAGCCAAGACCCTTGAGCCCTTTGAGGTGATTGTTGCGATGCGCGAGCGCTCTGCGTTTCCGGCAAGCGTACTGAAGGGGCTCCCAAAGCTGCGGTTATTGGTGACAACCGGCATGCGCAATAGTTCGGTTGATATGGACGCGTGCCGCCAACAAGGCATCGATGTCTGTGGTGCACCTGGTGATCCTAGAAGTACAGGCGCCACAGCTGAGCTCGCCTGGTCGTTATTGCTCGCACTCTTTAAACAGATTCCAAAAGAAGCGACCAATATGCAGCAAGGCTTGTGGCAAACTACCATGCCACCTACGCTTGAAGCCAAGCGCCTGGGTCTGGTTGGTGCAGGCCACTTGGGTCAGTGTGTTGGGCGAGTCGGTTTAGCCTTCGGTATGGAGGTTGTGGCCTGGAGTCCAAATCTCACCGAAGAACGTGCGGCTAAAGCGGGCGTCAAGCTTGTGTCTAAACAAGAGCTCTTTGCCACCTCAGATGCG
>JBAXLV010000039.1:0-9991 GCA_037134635.1 Alcaligenaceae bacterium | reverse complement strand
CTTTGTCTGATACCTTAGGCCAGTCTAAGGTTGCTGCAATGGCTGAGCGAATCAGGGGCATTCATCCGGGATGCAATTTGATCTTGATTGACGACTTTTTAACCCCTGAAAATGTCGAGCAATTACTACCCGTTCAAATCGATGTGGTGATCGACTGTACGGATCAGGTTATCGCGAAAATCGCAATGGTGCTCCAGGCCCGTGTCCGTAAACAGACCCTGATCGTATGTGGCGGTGCAGGTGGCAAGACAAACGCGTTGGCGCTACAGGTCGGGGACCTGGCCGAGGTGACGCACGATGCCTTGCTTGCCCGCGTGCGCAATGTGTTGCGACGTGAGCACCGTTTTGCGCGCGCGTCAGACTCGGCCGGAAAGGCGCGCAAACGCATCCCCAAAATGGGGGTGCGTGTACTTTGGGTCAATCAACCCACTCGCCTGCCCGAGGCGTGGCAACAAAGCGAAGGCGAGCAAGCACTGCAAGGCCTGTCTTGCGCTGGGTACGGTTCAACGGTTACTGTCACAGCAGCGATGGGATTTGCGGCAGCGGCAGAAGCAGTGAATACTATCTTGAAAGCGCGAACAGCAATCGCGCATGAACAATAATGACGACAACATGACTCAGAACAAAGCGCTAGAAAAAATCTTATCAATGGCCGATTTTGAACGTGAGGCTGAAAAACGCTTGCCTCGTCCGATCTTTGGTTATGTTTCGGGTGCCTGCGAAGACTGTCAGTCGCTGCGCGCAAATCGTGATGTTTTTTCTGAATACGAGTTCGTCTCGCGAACGCTCGTCGATGTTTCAAGCCGCTCGCAAGAGATCGAATTATTTGGACAGACTTTTAGTGCGCCCTTTGGAATGGCCCCAATGGGGATTACTGCGATGTCAGCCTATAGAGGGGATATCGTGTTGGCCGAGGCCGCCAAGCGTGCAAATATTCCGATGATCATGAGCGGCTCTTCGCTGATCAAAATGGAAGAACTTGTTGAGCGTGCGCCCAATGCGTGGTTTCAGGCCTATCTACACGGCAAAACTGAAGATATTTCTCCACTGATCGACCGTGTCGACGCGGCAGGATTTAAAACCCTCGTAATTACCGTTGATACGCCTGCATCTTCTAATCGTGAAAACAATGTTCGTACAGGGTTCTCAACACCGTTGAGGCCGAACCTGCGACTGGCCTGGCAAGGCGTCACTCATCCGCGCTGGCTGTTTGGCACCTTGCTTAAAACCCTGTGGCATCATGGCATGCCACATTTTGAGAACTCGTTTGCGACGCGGGGCGCGCCGATTATTTCTGCCAATGTTGCGCGAGATTTTTCGGCACGCGGACAATTAAATTGGGATGATGTGCGCGAAATCCGCAAACGTTGGAAAGGGCCGCTGGTCATCAAAGGCATTTTGCATCCTGCCGATGCGACGCTGGCCCGAGAGTACGGTATGGATGGAGTGATCGTATCGAATCACGGCGGTCGTCAATTAGACGGCGCGGTTGCGCCGCTGCGCGTGCTACCTCAAATTGTTGAGCAGTTCAAAGACGGTCCGGTCATGCTTGATAGCGGCGTGCGCCGCGGTAGCGACATGATGAAAGCCCTGGCTTTGGGTGCGCGTAGTGTTTTTTTAGGTCGCCCCTTCAATTATGCTGCGGCGGTAGGCGGACCAGAAGGCGTTGATCACGGCATTTCTTTATTGAAGCAAGAAGTCTCGCGCAATATGGCCATGATGGGGATCAATCGACTAAGTGAATTGACGCCCGATTCATTGCTGTATGTTGGCCGCACCGCTCGCTAGACCCGGCGGCGCAACTTAGATTGTTGATAGATTGACTACCGACTACTTATTCGTTTAAACCACTACATATTCAACTATATTTTTATTGGAGCAGACATGTCACAACTCGGATTTGCAATCAACACCCATAAGCACACCGTAAGCGATGCCACATTGAAGCGTTTTGCAAAACTCGCGGTCGCCAACATTAGTGACGTGATGAGTCGCACCAACGGAACGGTTGACTTGCGTCCTTTTCATAAGGGCGGCAGAATTCTGGGTCGCGCGTTCACAGTGAAGACTGCGCCTGGCGATAATTTGATGGTACATAAAGCCATTGATATGGCTGCACCAGGGGATGTCATTGTGGTCGATGCAGGCGGCCCTCAGCGTAACGCCATTATTGGTGAAATCATGTCAACACTTGCGGCCAGTCGCAAGATCGCAGGCATTGTGATTGATGGCCCGATTCGGGATGTTGACAGTATCGGAAAAAATAAATTTCCGGTCTTTGCGCGTTCGGTGTCTCATCGTGGCCCCTATAAAGAAGGTCCAGGCGAGATCAATGTCACGGTGTCGATCGATGGCATGGTCGTCTATCCAGGAGACATTATCGTGGGTGATCACGATGGTTTGTTTGCAATTCGCCCTCAGGGTGCCGATGCCTTGGCCAAACTCGTTGAGGCCGTTGAGAAAAAAGAGAAAAATATTCTTGCTCAAATTGCCAAAGGTACGCTTGACCGGTCTTGGGTTGATCAAGCCTTGCGCGCCAAGGGTGTTTTGAAGTAATCGAAAAATATAGAGAGACATCATGAAAAAGCAAGTCGTACGTTTTGATTTTTGGATAAACCCTGTCTTTGATAAGCATCTCAATGGGGTGTCTGATATTGACCTCACCGTTTGCCGCTACTCGGATGACGAAAGGAAAACCCTCGAGGTTTTTAAAAATACCCATGTTTATCATATTTGTGCGGCGCGCGATGAGGTTCCGCCGCAGTGGTGGGTGAACGAAGACTTGCTGAAAAAGAGCCCAAATTTATTGTGTGCCTCAGCCTCGGGTGCTGGCTATGATCCGATCGATCTTGAGGCCTGCAATCGCCATGGTGTGCTGGTAGTGAATCAATCAAGTTGCAATGCAGATTCAGTCGCCGAGCATGCAATGGGTCTGATGTTGTCGGTGAAGCATCGTATTACGGCTTGTGATCGCATTATGCGCGCAGCGGCTTACACCACACGTGAAGACTTGATGGGTAACGAGATTCGTGGCTTGACGCTCGGAATCGTAGGTATGGGAAATATCGGACGACGTGTAGCTCAGTTGGCGAAAGCCTTCGGCATGACAATCATTGGTCATGACCCATTTTTATCCGATGACGAAATCAAAGCACGTGGTGCAAAGTCTGTCAGCTTTAATGAATTACTCTCGCAATCGGATGTCATCACGGTTCACTGCCCGCGCTCGCCAGAAACGCTTAACTATTTTGGCGCCGAGCAATATCGTGCGATGAAAAAAGGTGCGGTGTTTATGTCAACTGCGCGTGGCGGTATTCACGACGAGACCGCCTTATATGAAGCCTTGCGGGATGGGCATCTGTCAGGCGCAGGGTTGGACGTCTGGTCAGTTGAGCCGCCTGCGCAAGACAATCCTTTGCTGTCGTTGCCCAATGTGACGGCAACTTATCACATTGCTGGGGTCACCCACGAGGCGCGACGTAATGCGGCATCGATGGCGGCCGAACAGATCGAGGGAATGCTCAAAGGACAACGCGCTCCGCGCATGGCCAACCCTGAAGTCTGGCCCGTGTTTCTTGAGCGCTACAAAAAGATGTTTGGTTAGGGCGTTGAGCGGTACGCAGGTGGGTGCCCATGTGGCACTCAAGCGGTGATGTAACGATTAAACGTAACATTTAAAAGACGTTAAACGTGGCACTTAAAAAGACGGAATGTTCACGATGAAAAATTTTCTAAAGAGCTTCGTTCTGCAGGGTTTGAGTAGCATTGTGCTGTTGCTGGGATGGGCGGGGGCGGTTAGCGCTGCAGGCTATCCCGACAAACCAATCACCATGATTGTGGCGTATGGACCCGGCGGTGGTACCGATTTAATTGCGCGTTTAATTGCACCCTATGTTGAAAAATATTTAGGTAATGATGCGCGGATTGTCGTGAGCAACAAAGCAGGGGCGGGCGGTGCGATCGGCTTCACAGAAATCGCAAAGGCAGCGCCTGATGGATACACCATCGGCTTTTTAAATACGCCTAATCTGATTTCGATTCCAATTGAGCGTCAGGCTGGCTATACCTGGAGAGGTTTCGATCTGATTGGTAATTTGGTAGATGACCCGGGTGCCTTCACTGTGAATACCGCCAGTCCACTGAAAGATCTGAAAGACTTAGTGGCGTACGCCAAGGCCAATCCCGGTAAAGTGACCGTGGGTACGACAGGCATTGGCTCGGATGATCACTTGGCGATGCTCTTTTTTGAGCGGGCGGCGGGTGTGAAAATGACACATGTCCCCTACAAAGGCTCGGCTGAAGTTCGCACGGGCTTGCTAACAGGGCAATTGTCGGTAGGGGCTATTAACGTTGGCGAAGCTTTGCAATTCATGCAAGGTGGCGCCCCGATGCGGATGTTGGGTCAGATGTCGCTCAAGCGCACAAACCTGGCGCCGGAGACCTCCACTTTTGCAGAACAAGGGTTTCAGATGGAAAGCGCTTCACTGCGTGGGCTCGCTGCACCGAAAGGACTGCCTGTTGACGTCCGCGACAAACTGGTGAAGGCCGTGGCTCAAGCCGCTGCTGACCCTGGCTATTTAAAACAAGCCGCTTTGTTGTTTGCCCCGGTACGTTACTTGGCTCCCGACGCTTACGAAAAAGAATTGATCTCTAACGAAAAAGACTTGCTTGACCTATGGAAAGTCGCGCCCTGGAAAGAGTGACGCTGCTCGCTGCACATCAAACCAACCACGTAGTCCATTTGACAGCCTAAGGCTTGCTTCGGGTTGTTCAAAGTCAGTGCGCGTCAGGACGGCTTCTCGTACTTGGCGCGTACTCAATAAATGCTCTCGCATGACGCCACCTAGTAGACCGCACGCTAAGGGCGGTGTAACCCAGTCGTTGTCTTTTTGAACGTAAATATTTGAACGACTACCTTCACACAACTCATCGCGCTCATTTAAAAAAATTAAATCAAAAAAATTGTGATGGGCAGCGAGCCACTTTGTCGTTGGGTCGTACCAAGGGCGGTGAGTGGTTTTGTGCTGCAGCAGCCATTCTTGGCTATTCAACGTTAAAGATGCAAGCGCGACGAGGGGTCGTGCCGCTAAGGCTGGTAATGCAGCGGTGGTGATCTGAAGCGCGCCCTGTTTGTTTAGTAAGAGTCGAACGCGAAGGTTTATAAACGGGCTGGTATGGTTTGCCAAGGCCGTCCGTAAGGCTTGCGTGATTGCAGTGCTACCTGGCCAGCTAAAGCCAAACGTTTTTGTTGAAGCTTCGAGGCGACGCAGGTGTCCATCAAGCAAGGTGATTTGCCCTTGCGAATCAGCGCACATCGTTTCGATTAATTCGAGGTTTTGAGGATTAGCAATCATGTTGCCTCGTCTTGTGCGATGACAATTCGTGCTTTCCAGTGGCACTCAGCCCACTCTTGTTCTGCGACTGAATCATGCACAATTCCGCCGCCAACATGATAGAGCCCAGTGCCATCGGGCTTGAGCAACAGTGTGCGGATCGCGACGTTCAGTGAGAAGTCTCCATTCGGGGCCAGCCAACCAACGCTGCCGCAATATAGGCCGCGCGGATGTGCCTCTGTTTGCTGAATGCGTTTCATGGCGGCAATCTTTGGAGCGCCGGTAATTGAACCGCAGGGAAATAACGCGCGCAAAATCTGCTCAAGTGTCGTGCTGACTGGCACGGTTGCCTGTACGGTTGACGTCAGCGTCCAGACTGACGGGTAGGCCTCGAGCGAGAACAGTGCGGGCGTGACGACACTGCCGGGTTCGGCGATGCGTCCGAGATCGTTGCGCAGCAGGTCTACGATCATCAAATTTTCGGCGCGATTTTTTTCACTCTGTTGTAGACTTTTTCCAAGGCGCCGATCTTCGCTGGGGTCGCTTGACCTGGGTGCGGTCCCTTTCATTGGGCGGGCGACTAGGGTTTTGCCAGAGCGTTGTAAAAATAATTCAGGCGAAAAAGATAAGATCGTTTGTGCGTCATCTTCAATAAAGGCTGCGTGTGCGCTGGGATGTTGATTGGCGAGTTGCCGATAAAGGGTTTGCGCAGCGCCTTGCGTTACAACATCCAGAGAAAAAGTCGAGTTGATTTGATAGACCTCGCCCTGCTCGATCCATTCTTTGATCTGCTCAACACGGTCGAAGTACGCGCGTTGCGAAATACTTGCAGTGGCAGTGGTAATCGAGGCAGGATTGGCGTTTGGCGTTAGCGCTTTCCAGGGCGCTTCAATCGTAGTTTGGGCGTACACGAGCGCAGTCAAACGACTGCGCGCCCCCGGTTCATTGACGCGTGCGCCAGCTTGAGCAGGTTGCAGTGCTGGTTCAAACCATTCGCCGAGCTCATAGTCGAGCAAAAGTGCAATCCAGTGACCCGCCTGTTGCGCCGCCCGAATCGCAGCAAAGGCTGCGGGCAGTTCGGCGGCACTGTATGCAGTGATGCGACCAAGCAAGCCCGATAAAACCCGCGCTTGGCCTGCTAGTCGATCTTCAAACCGGCATAACGTCATTGCTAAGCCTTTAGCATTTGAGGTGCGTGAACTCGACTCATGTTCGATGCATAAATTCATGAAGCACTTCGCCAGTGTGCGACTTTGAACGCACTCTCATCACCTGCTCGGGCGTCCCTTCGATCACGAGTTTGCCGCCTCCCGAACCACCTTCGGGGCCGAGATCCAGCAGCCAATCGGCCTCGGCAATGATGTCAAGATTATGCTCAATGACCACCACTGTGTTGCCCGCCTCAACAAGACGATGGAGTACACGAATTAATTTCTCGACATCGGCCATCGATAGTCCGACCGTTGGTTCATCAAGCACATAAAGCGTATGTGGCAGGCGTGAGGCGCGTCCGGTCGTGATCACACCCTCGGTCATGCGCGCTTTAGCGAGTTCTGTGACTAGTTTGATACGTTGAGCCTCACCACCCGAAAGTGTCGGAGAGGGCTGGCCGAGCGTAATATAGCCAAGTCCTACGTCTTGCATCAATTGAAGCGGGTGGCGAATTTTTGGATGTGCAGCAAAGTAGCCAATGGCGTCATCAACTTCAAGCGATAGTACGTCACCTGCATGTTTTTCACGCATACGCACACCGAGGGTATCGGTGTTGAAGCGGGCGCCACCACAGGCATCGCAAGGAACTTTAATATCAGGCAAAAAACTCATTTCAAGCGTGCGCATACCCTGCCCTTCGCACAACGGGCAGCGGCCATCGCCGGTGTTGAACGAAAATCTTCCGGCACCCCAACCCCGAATGCGGGCTTCTTGCGTTTCAGCAAACTGTTTGCGCACATCATCCCAAAAACCGATATAGGTTGCAGGGCATGAGCGAGGCGTCTTGCCGATTGGAGTTTGATCGACTTCAAGGACGCGATCGATTGTCTGCCAACCTTCAATACTTTCGCAACCGTGCCAGTTCGGATCGCCACGCACAGAGACCGCGGCGCCCAAGTTATCGAGCAGCACCTCGCGCGCCAGGGTTGATTTTCCTGAGCCAGACACGCCGGTTACGACACTTAAGCGTCCGATCGGAAAGCGCGCATTGATATGGCGCAGGTTATGTAATTTTGCACCTTTGACGGTAATCATGGGTGTATCTTTGGCAATCGGTCGGCGTGGCTGCAAAGGATGTGCCAGCGGATGCTTCAGATATTGACCCGTTGTAGATTCGGGCGCATTCATGAGATCTTGCAAGCTGCCTTGCGCCACGACACGTCCACCTCGAATGCCGGCGCCAGGGCCAATGTCAATGATATGTTCAGCACGACGAATCGTGTCGTCGTCGTGTTCAACCACAACTAAGGTATTGCCATTTTTTTCAAGGCGCGACAAGGCGCCAAGCAAAATACGATTGTCGCGAGGGTGTAAACCAATCGTTGGCTCGTCAAGAACATAGCAGACGCCCTGCATGTTTGAGCCGAGTTGTGCGGCAAGGCGAATGCGCTGCGCTTCGCCTCCAGAAAGCGTAGGTGCTGCCCGATCGAGCGCAAGGTAACCCAGACCAACCTCCTGCATAAATTGGAGGCGACCGCGAATTTCAGAAAGAATATCTCGCGCAATTTCTGCGTCGCGACCGCGTAATACGAGCGCCGTAAAAAAAGTATGGGCATCAGAGACTGCAAGTCCTGCAAGCTTGGCAATTGATTTGTCGCGCCACAATACGGCGCGCGAAGTCGGATTCAAGCGCGCGCCATGGCAACTGGTGCAAGTGGCAGTTTCGCCCTCGTACCAGGCATTCCAGGCCGTTTCTTCACCTGTTTGTTCTTCGTCAAACCCTTGTAGTTTTAATCCCGTGCCAAAACAGCCGTGACACCAACCATGTTTAGAGTTGTAAGAGAACATGCGGGGATCGGGTTCTGGAAAACTTGTACCGCAGCTCGGGCATGCACGCTTGACTGAAAAATGCGTTTGATCGAGTTTGGCGGACATTTCGGCGTGTAGGCGATCAAGTGACCAAACAATGCTCATGACGCCTTGACCGTGCTCGAGGGCACTGCGCACACCCTCACGTAACTGGGCTTCGTTGTCGGTGCCAACGACTAGGTCAGCGACAGGTAGTTCAATCGTGTGTTCTTTAAAGCGATCCAAACGCGGCCACTTTGCGGTAGGGATAAAGGCATCGTCTACACGTAGATGCGTAAAACCTTTACCGGCCGCCCATTTTGCCAGGTCGGTATAAAAACCTTTACGTGCGGTGACCAACGGTGCCAGCAGGCCGATCCGTTCACCTTTGTGATCGCGCATAATACGTGCCACGATCTGATCAGCACTTTGTGGTTCGACGCTCACGTGACACTGGGGGCACATCTGCGTGCCAAGCTTCATGTACAGCAAGCGTAAAAAGTGATGAATCTCAGTCATCGTCGCAACGGTTGATTTTCGGCCGCCGCGACTGGTGCGTTGCTCGATGGCAACGGTAGGGGGGATACCAAAAATGGCGTCGACGTCGGGCTTGCCGGCTGGCTGAACGATCGCGCGCGCATAGGCGTTTAAGGATTCAAGATAGCGCCGTTGGCCCTCGTTAAACAAGATATCAAACGCGAGCGTGGATTTGCCCGAGCCTGACACACCCGTAATGACTGTGAACTTGTCATGCGGAATACTGACGCTGATGTTTTTAAGATTGTGCTCGCGCGCATGCAAAATATCGATACTGGTCGCAGCACGACGTTTTTCTTTTAAGACTGTCTGTAGCGAGCGGCTTGAAGGAGCGCCCGCAGTGGGTTCGAGTAAACGCAAGGCAACTGCACGTGGATCATCGGCAACGTCATGCGCTGCCGCAGAAGTACCAATTGCGTCTGGCGTCATGGCCACAGCATATTCGCGTAAAGCAGCGCCTGTGTGCGAAGTTGGATGCGCCATGATTTGTTCAGGGCTGCCTGAAACAATGATCTCACCGCCGGCGTCACCGCCCTCAGGTCCTAAATCAATCACCCAATCTGCGGCGCGAATGACATCCAAGTTATGTTCAATGATCAGTAAGGTGTGTCCTGCCCCTAGTAGTTTTCTGAAGGCACGCATCAAGCGCGCCACGTCGTCAAAATGCAAACCGGTGGTGGGTTCGTCGAATAAAAACAGGCTGCCTTTTTTAGCAAGTTTGCCCGTTGAAATTCCGCTACGCGCGGCTTCTGCGAGGTGACCTGCAAGTTTTAATCGTTGCGCCTCGCCGCCAGATAGTGTGGGTACCGGCTGGCCAAGTTTGACATATTCAAGCCCAACGTCTTCAAGCGGTGCCAAACCGAGTTGCACGTCGCGCAAGCCCTTAAAAAATTCAAGTGCCTCTGAGACGGTCATGTCGAGCACGGCATCGATTGAGGCGCGTCTGCCTAAGTGCTCAATTTCGACCTCACGTACTTCAGGTCGAAAGCGCTTGCCATCGCAATCTGGGCAGCGAATATAGACGTCGGATAAAAACTGCATTTCGACATGTTCGAAGCCAGTGCCGCCGCAGGTGGGGCAGCGCCCGTCACCACTATTAAAGCTGAACGTACCGGCGGTGT
>JBAXLV010000038.1:0-10007 GCA_037134635.1 Alcaligenaceae bacterium | reverse complement strand
CGGGCATCACTGAAGCAAGCGCTTCAAACACTGCAGCCTGTAGTTGATGACCAATTAAGTGACGCGCCCCAACAGCAGCAGGTGGCTTGGCGTTGACGATTGTCCCTTCGGGTGCAATGACTTTAAATAAGCGCGTAAAGCCATCGTTATTGGGGATACCCGGTGACAACAAACATTTAAAAGGATAGATCGTATATGCGTAGGTGTGATTGAAGGTTTCATTAATCCCAAAACGAACCTGCGCCGTGCTACCGGTGTAATCGATGGTCACGCCATCATGGCTCACAATAATTTTTGCCTGGATTTTGATACGCTCATCCCAGCCATCCGACTCAACAGAGCCGTGATACACGCCTGGCGGAATTTTGCGCAACTCACGCAAGGCAGCATCTTCGGAAGCTTTGAAAATCGCAGCCGCGATCTCATTGATATCACTCAGTCCATATTCTTCAAGCAACTCAACCAGACGACGTTCAGCAACGCGCAGCGCACCTACTTGCGCCTCGATATCACCGCGCACTTGCTGCGGTAAACGCACGTTGGCCTCGAGCATTTGCATCACCCAGGGATTAAATACCCCCGCCTCAGCCAGCTTAATCACAGGAAACCGAATACCTTCTTCAAAAACCTCACCTGCATCCGCAGACCACTGGCGACCACCTACGTCTGACAAGTGTGCCACCGCCATCGCAAAAGCCACCAGGCGCTCACCAACAAAAATAGGGGCCACCATGGTTGCATCAGGCAAATGGCCTGTGCCAATCCAGGGGTCGTTGGTAAAAAGGATATCACCAGGCTTCAGGGACTCTTGCGGAAAAACTTTTAAAATCCCTTTAAGCGATAAAGGTGCGGTACCAATAAAGCCAGGGATACTCAGCGCAGACTGCGCCACCAAACGCGCCTGAGGATCAAGTAGAACGCAAGCAAAGTCGTTAGACTCGCGCACCACCGTCGAGAACGAAGTGCGCTTTAACGTTGCGCCCGCTTCATCAGTAATGGCGATCAGTCGATTCCAGTAAATCTCTAGGTCAATCGGGCTCATGATTTAGTCTTTGCCTTGTTCATGCTGCGCGACCCTGACGGGCGCCGAGCGTCATTCTTAAATTACCGTGAACATCTAATATAAAGACATCGCCTGGGCCCACGACCACCGTTGAACCGGGTTGCTCAATCAAGGCGGGACCATCGTAGCGTTGATCTGTTTGAAGTTGCTCAAGGGACAGCACGGGTGTTTGAACAAACCCCTCGATGTCTGGAAAAAACACCTGTCGCACGCGCGCGTCTTGCTGACCTTTACCGATCTGTGTTTCAGCACGATCAGCCTCAGCACCATGCGACGCTTTAGCCGTCGCTTCGACACGCCAGTTCACTGCCTCAACGCGTTGGCCAACTAGCTTGCCGCCAAAACGTGCAGCGTAGGCCTGCGCAAACGACGCCTCAATGACCGCCTGCTCTGCTTGCAATAAGTGGGCGGGCAGTTCGGTTTCAACCTCAAAGCCCTGACCGACATAACGCATGTCAGCGCTGCGGCGAAAAGAAATCGTCTCTGGCGCCACACCGGCTGACTCGAGCTCTTTACGTAAAGCGTCTTCCATCCCAAGTAATAAGGCTTCGATTAATGACCAATCCATCTCACTCAAACGCGCATAACGCGTGCGGACCATATCCATTTTCATGGGGGCCACCAACAAGCCGAACGCCGAAAACACCCCTGCGTTAGCAGGCACTAATAAATCAGAGCAACCACTACGGCGTGCAACCTCACGGGCATGAATCGGACCAGCACCGCCAAACGCAAGCAAGGTATAGCGTCGAATGTCGCGTCCATTTTCAACTGCATGGATTTTGGCAGCAACCGCCATGTGTTCACACACAATGCGATGGATGCCATTCGCTGCCTGGATCACACTCAGCCCTAAGGGACGTGCCACATGCTCTTCAATGGCTTTTTCTGCCAAGTCCAGGCGCAAGGTCACCGCACCGCTCAAGGTGCCTTGGGGATCCAGATAACCCAATACCAGTGCCGCATCCGTCACAGTGGGACGCGTACCCCCCAAGCCATAGCACGCAGGCCCCGGACTTGACCCGGCACTTTGAGGACCGACCTTAAGCAAGCCCGTGGTGTCGACATGGGCAATACTGCCGCCGCCTGCGCCGATTTCGATCAAATCAATCGTGGGCAATCGAACAGGCAACCCACTGCCCTTTTTAAAGCGCTGTTGCCGAGCAGCCTCGAACTCGGTCGTGATTGAAGGTCGACCATTTGAAATCAAACACGCCTTTGCGGTCGTGCCCCCCATATCAAAGGCCATCACGTTTGGAGTATTTGAAACGCGCGCTGAATGTGCCGCACCGAGCGCACCCGCAGCGGGTCCAGATTCGAGCATACGAATGGGCATGCGCTCACCGAGTTCACGCGAAATGACGCCGCCATTCGATTGCATGATGTGCAAGGTTGCATTCAAGCCGGTTGCACGCAAGCCATCTTCAATCGCACCCAGGTAACTGCCGACCATTGGCATGACACAAGCGTTCAAGACGGTTGCAACCGTACGCTCGTACTCACGGATCTCGCCCAAGACTTCAGACGAGAGCGAGATCGACAACTCGGGTGCGACACGTTGGGCAATCGCCTTGACCCGCTGCTCATGCGCAGGGTTAGTAAAGCTATGCAAGAAACACACGGCGATCGCGCGAACCCCCGCATCACGCAATTGACAAATGATCCGCTCAACCTCGTCATCCTGCATTGCAATCACACCTTGACCCGCCGCATCGACACGTTCGCTCACTTCGGCGCGCAATGCTCGCGGAACGATCGCATCAGGCCCAGGCGCAGTGAGGTCGTACAGGTCGTAGCGCAACTCGCGTGCAATCTCAATCACATCGCGAAACCCTTTGGTCGAGATTAGCCCTGTGACCGCACCTTTACGCTCGATTACAAGATTCGTCACAGCGGTGGTCGCACCCACCACTACATCCGTTACCTGCTTCAACGAAAGCTGATGCTCTTGCAGCAAAGCCAATAAACCAAGGCGAATCGGCATCACGACATCGGGTGCGCCCGTTAGCACTTTAGACGTATAGATCGTGCCATCTGAGCCTAATAAAACGAGATCAGTAAAGGTTCCACCTATGTCGAAAGCAAAACGAAAACGGATGTCTGAAGCGAGCGTTTGAGCAAGCATTATTAACCCTTCACCTTCGAGAGTTTGATGCCTCGGTCAAAGCCTTTTTCAAATTTTTTATTTTCAAAGACATCGTCTTTAATCATGAAAAATTCTTGTAAGGCGCGCTGTTCTTCGGTTGTCGTGTGCATGGTGGTGGCGTCAAACGGACAGGTCTGCGTACACATCTCGCAGCCGATACAGTTTGCATGAATCGATTCGACTGAACCGTCACCTTGTGCCAGCGCATCGTAAAAACAAGTCTGAATGCAGATGGTACAGGTCGGGTTTTTGCAGGCCTCAGAGGCAATCTCGCTATGCATGCGTGGCTTACGAAACTGTTCACCATAGTCTTTCACGGCAGCGCGCGAAGCGATACCTGTCATCGAGGCGATATCAGGGTAACCATGGGCATCCATGAAATTATCAAGGCCGGTGATCATGCTCGGCAGATACTTAATGCCTTTGAGCATCAACACTGAACCCACTTGCACCAGTGGCGCACCGGTCATAATGAATTCGACGATATCTTTGTGATCGTAAATACCGTTCGAACCCGTAATTGGTATCCCCAACTCGGTATAAATGCGATTCACCCAGCGCAGCGACAAGGCCTTGGCCCACACCCCACCAATACCTGCAGGCCCACCTAAGCGAGGCAACCCTGTTTCAATATCTACTGAAAACCCTGTGTATCGATTGGTCGCCGTCACACCCGCAGCACCCGCCTCTTTGACGGCCCGCGCCACATCCAGCACGCGCGACTGATCTGGGGTCAGCTTAATCACCACGGGAATCTTCACTGCCTCGCATACCCGTGCCGTCACTTCGCGCGCGATTTCGGGTTCTTGCCCAATCATCGAGCCGCCGTGTACGCCGGGCATCATAGCAGGATGGGGGCAGCCAAAATTCAACTCGACCATGGGCAACCCACAGTCTTCAATCGTGCGACAAATGTCGATCCAACTTTGTACGGTTTTGCCACCCGCACTACCAATCAAGTGCGAGCCCTGATCTTGCGCATATTTATTCAAGTCTTTCAGGTGCGGAATCCATTCGCGCAAAGGCGTACTTGAATAGCCCGAACGACTATAGAACACAAAATTCTTGTTTACTTTGCCACGAATCAATTCATTTTTTTCGTTCAATATGGCGTATTTCGAATTTTGAGTCAGCCGCGCCATGTCTTCGATGTCGGTGAGGGTCTTGATAATCATGCCCCCCGCACCAGCATCCACACACTCGCGTATCACCTCGGGGCTATTGGTCGTTTCAAGCGACGCAATCACCACGGGATTTTTAAATTTGATGCCACAAAAATCTAATGAGAGATCAGCCACGCGTTGCTCCTATGTCAGCAAAATAAATAGATTAGGATGAAGATTGACGGCTTGTTTGACGACCACGCGCCTTCAGCGCTTCGCCACCCGGACGTAAAGGAGTTCGACCACTTTCGTTATTGCCCTCAACCAGTCGCCCAAGAAGATCCATAAAAATCTTACGGTCAGCGGGGTTTAAAGGACTTAACAACTGTTCTTGAGATAATTGCATATCTTTTTGATAGCGCTGTACGAATTTTTTACCCGCTGCAGTCGCCAGACATAACTTACGACGACGATTCAAAGGATCGACCACGCGCGTCAAAAGCTGGCGATCTTCAAGCCTCCTGAGAATTTCCGCTACATTCGCTGGATCCAGACCCAGCTCAGCACCGATGGTGGCCTGGTCAATGCCAGGTCGACTGATCAAAATACTTAGAAGTCCAAATTGCACCGGGGTCACTTGACCATCGGCGACGCGCGCTGAAAACATCGCCACATGAATTTGATGTAAACGCCGTACAAGATAGCCAGGCCGATCCCAAATCGTGTGATTTGTTGGCGCAACCATCGACGTGGATTTTGTAGGGGCTGGCACGACTACTAGCGCAGGTGGCCGACCTAATCCAGGCTTACGTCCCGCTTTGGCTTGCATGGCGCCCGCACTTTTGCTCAACATACACCTCGATTAGACTGTTCGTATACTGATAGTTCGTATACTGATGGTTTATTGTCCAATCAAGTCAAGCCGCGTGTCAAGCGGGAAATCCCTAGATTTTCAAAGTAAGCTGTCAGCCCAAATATTGCGCGCCCAGCCCCAGCCGTAGACACCTTCAAGCTCGCTGGGCGCCGCCGAGACACCACCCGAGCCTGCGACGGTTTTAAAGGTTTTTTCTGCCACACTGTATTGATGCACGCTCGCAACATGAACCACTCTTGTTGCATCGACAAAGCTGTAACAGGTATTGGTTAAAACAGGCTGCGGATTCAGTTCGAACCCCCGCAACTCAGCCACGATCGCAGCGGCAGCAACCTTGGCATGTTGATTGGCCATATGACCGGACTTTGGCATGAATGGCGCATTTTGCACAGAATCACCGATCACATGAATATCTTTTGCTGCAGTCGATTCAAAATTTAGATAGTTCACTTGCGCCCAGCGCTTGTTTGAGTTTGCTAACTCGGCCTGTACAACCACTTCACTGGCGCGCATTCTAGGCAAGACATTCAACACATCTGCTCGAACTGACTCTTGGATATCAAACTTGAGCGTCTTTGTGGCGCCCTCGACTCGAATCAAATTATGCGATGAACGATATTCAATCATGCCCGGATACAAATCAGCCCAGGCCTTTTTAAAGAGAACCGGCTTTGACACCACATCTTCATTTGCATCCAGAATCAATACTTTAGCGGCTGGCTTATGCTTCTTGAAGTATGCAGCAACCTGACACGCGCGTTCGTAAGGACCAGGCGGACATCTAAAGGGGGCTTCAGGGATGCTCAAGGCATAAACACCACCATCAGGCATGTCTTGCAGTGGTTTTTGTAAGGAAAGCGTTTCTGCGCCTGCCTTCCAGGCTTGCACGGTCACGCCCGATTCATTCGCCTGGCTCAACCCTTCAACGCTGTCCATCATCAAACCAATACCGGTCGACAAGACCAGTTTGTCGTAGGCGAGCACTTGACCTGACTTTAATTGCACCTGCTTTGTCGCTCGATCGATTGAGATGACCCAATCTTTAATTAAAGAAATGCCATGCTGCTTTTGCAAGCTGTCGTATGACACTGTTAATTCTGAGAGCGTGTGCGAGCCACCCAACACCAGATTAGATAGCGGGCAAGAAATAAAAAACGGTTCAGGCTCAATCAACGTGACCGACACACTCGCATCCGACAAGAGACGAAGGTATTTTGCCGCCGTCGCACCGCCATAGCCCCCGCCCACCACCACTACACGAGCCGCTTTCAGGTCAGCGCGTACAAGACTCGGAAAAGCCAGGCCACCGGCGAATAGTGCAGCACTCTGATTTAAGAACTGGCGACGTTTCATTAGAGTCTCTGAATAACTTGTTAGGGCCGCACGCCTGGCGTCTCGAGAACCATACCACGCGCACGCCAGGCTAAAAATAACTCGAGATCAAGCAATTCTTTCGAACCAAGGGCGTAGGGCTCGGCTCGCACGCCCGTTAAACAATTACGCAAGCGTCGCTGCAGCGAACCTACCGCCTGCCACTCGAGTCGATAAATTGGATAGGCCGTTGGGTGCGCTTGGGGAATAGGATTTCCTGCCAATTTTTGACCCGCACGCTCGGCATGGCATTGCGCGCACGACAAATTAAGTTGGCCCATACGCTGATTAAACAAGTGCTGACCCGCATCGAGCGACGTTGCATTCGCTGCATTGCGTTCGACTGTTATTTGCATACCTTTAGACTGCGTCCCTACAAAAGCGGACAGCGACAGAAGAGGCTTACTCTCGTAGGCCAGCGGCTCAGCCTCTTGATGTTTGACACGACAGTCGTTAATCTGCCCCTCAAGATTGACAAGGGAACCCTTGGCAGAGTTGAACTTTGGAAAACTTGCCGCAACCCCTTTCATCGATGTCGTCGCATCACCATGACAAGTTGCACATGATCGATTCTTCTTACCCACTGACTCTTGCCATAAGGCCTGGCCATCCAATACCGCGAAGGTTGCGGGGTTCAATAGCGGATCATCTTGCATTGCTTTCGTATCGGCAGACATGAGCGCGTAACTTGATTGCCGCTCGGCGCTTGGCGAAGCTGCCCTTGATACAGCCACGCCTGATATGACCATACCGATGGCACATATCACCAGAACTTTTATCATCTTAGATAACAAGTCGCTCAAACGCGTTAGGTCACTGTGAGTTTGCTAGAGGTGCTTGAGGTATAGCCATTATCACCCGACCATTTAAACTCAAGCGTGCCACTTTCTGTTGCCACTGTCGTAAAAATAATCAGCGGATTGGCACCCATCGCAGGATGCAATTCAACGCGAAACACTTCAACCCCGTTATAGGTACAAAGAAAATCTCGAATGATGTCTCGAGGCACACGTTGGCCCGTTTCAGTATGACGAAAACCAGATTCCATATCGTGCTGCACGATGATACGGATCTCAAGAATTTCACCTTTCTTTGCCGTAGTCGGCATCGTGACGAGTGTGCGAGAAGTCTTACTCACGTTACACCTCAGTGCAGGCTGCAAGCGTCACCAACGTCGCTGCATCGCCCTGCCAAAAAGAACCATCACTCATTTGCGCAATTGCCCTCACGCGCTGCGAATCCCCTAGACGTATACGGGTCGTGATTGCCGCCAGCCCAGCGCGAGGGGATAAGTAAAAGCTCACCACATTTGGCAAGGGATTACCTTCAGCCACAATGTGGATCGCACGTACATAATCGGCTTCACTCATGGGGCTCTCGACTGCAACTTTCATCGTCACCAGGTTGCCATTTTCAACCAGGGGCGGAATCTCCAAGTTTACGCGCCCAACCTTAGCTTTTTGATTTCCCAAAATTTTGTCTACCGCCTGGGTTGCATCATCAACTGTCGCAAACGCCTTCACTGCGGGCAACACGCTGGCGGCCGCAGCGCCAATCACAAAGACTCTCCGGGTCAGGCTCACGGTTTTAAGCTCACTAAAAAAGCGACGACATCTTCAATTTCTTGTGCCGTCAAGATTGTTTTTCCAGCAAATTGTGGCGCTACCCGCGCGCCGCTCTCTGTACGAAAGTACGAAGGCATGATGGTGTCCGGATTAAAGCGGCTGGCGTCTACAATTCGGGCACGCAACTGTGCAGGCGACAACGCAGCAGAACTCGCTGCCAGATCAGGTGCCAACGTGCCTTGAAACCGCTCTTCAGGAAATGGACCACTGTGACACAAAATACACAAGCCACCCTGACGACTCAATACTAAGGCACGTCCACGTATCGCGTCACCGGGCTGGCCCGACAGGGATACCTGAATCTGATCACCCGCAAAAACCTGCGCACAAAGGGGGTTGGGGTTGGCAAGCCAAATACATAGCGCGATCAAACACCCAACGCCCCCTCTCGTCATACCAACGTGATTCCGCTATTTTTCAAAGGCACATTACGGAAGCGCTTGCCCGTTGCGCGATAAAGCGCGTTGAGCACAGCGGGTGCTGCGACACAAATCGTCGGCTCACCAATACCGCCCCACTCTTTGCCGCCACCTTCCAAAATAATCGTTTCAACTTTTGGCATCTGTGCAATGCGAATCGAACCAAATGTATCAAAATTCTTTTGCTCGATTCTGCCGTCTTTAACCGTGCACTCTTCTTCGAACAGTGCGGATAAGCCGTACACAAACGAACCCGAAACCTGACGTTTAATCTGGGCAGGATTAACGGCATAGCCGCAGTCGGTCGCAGCAACAATACGATGGATCTTCACCTTTGTGCCATCTGTTACCGACAACTCGCACGCGGCCGCTACGTAACTGTCAAACGCTGTCATCTGTGCAACGCCACGATGTACCCCAGGTGCTGCAGGTTTGTTCCAGCCGATTCCATCAGCCACAGCATTAAGCACGGCTAGATTGCGCGGAAATTTGCCCATGAACTTACTACGAAACTCGACAGCATCGACGCCTGCCGCCTCAGCGAGCTCATCCATGAAGCACTCGATATACACCGCATTCTGATTGACGTTCACACCGCGCCAGATGCCGGGTGGTACGTGCGTGTTACGCATCGCGTGATCCATCAACTGGTTAGGAAACTCGTAACCAAACCCGTGCTCGCCACCGTCAAAGACACCTTGAAACACCAAGGGGTCGCGACCCTTTTGCTGCTCAACAACAGCCGGACGCACGGCAGCCAGGATCGACTGACCCGACAAACGCATATGCACGCCCGTCAGATTTTTATCCTTGTCAAAGGAGCCTGTCAGCTTGCACATCATGACGGGATGGTAACGACCTTGCGTCATGTCTTCTTCACGGGTCCAGATCAACTTGATCGGCGTACCAGGCATTTGCTTCGCAATCGCAACCGCTTGCGTGGTGTAGTCTTGGAATGCGCCGCGACGACCAAAGCCACCTCCCAAATTGATTTTGTAGACTTCGCATTTTTCAGCAGGCAAACCCGACGCTGCAATCACCGCCGCCAACGAGGCTTCGCCGTCTTGCGTAGGCACCCAAGCTTCACAACGCTCTGGCGTCCATTTTGCCGTCGCATTCATCGGCTCCATGGGCGCGTGATTCAAGAAGGGATAGAAATAGGTTGCCTCGGTCTTATTCACCGCAGAGGCAATCGCAGCTTTAGTATCGCCCCGCGTATTACCTACAAACGCTTGTTCGGCGGTCAACCCTTCTTCAAGCATCTTCGCAATCGATGCACTTGAAACCTTGGCATTTGGGCCTTCATCCCAGACGATTTCAACTTGATCGAGTGCCGTCTTGGCTATCCAAAACGTGTCGGCGACCACAGCCACGGCTGCCTCACCCACTTTCCTAACGTTCTTAAC
>JBAXLV010000037.1:0-10137 GCA_037134635.1 Alcaligenaceae bacterium | reverse complement strand
ACGCCACCAAACGCTAGAGAAATATCTTCGAGCTCTAGCACCACTTCGCCAATCCGGTCACGCAAAGGTATGGTCATGGTTACGCTGCCTTGGCCAGGTTAGGCGCAACGACAGGCACCGAACGAATTTTCAGATCAGCCGCGATACGGCCAGTACGCCCGTCTTCGAACTTAACCTCGATATCGATGTACTGGCGCTCGCGCTTCGCGAACATGGCTTCAACCAATACTCCATACTTTTCGGCAACAAATCCGCGACGGACTTTGCGCGTGCGTGTCAGTTCGTCGTCATCAGGATCGAGTTCTTTATGCAAAATCAAAAAGCGACTGATTTGAGATCTCGACAGTCGGCTATCGCTGGACAAGTCGCGATTGACCTGTTCAACACAATCGGCGATCAAGTCGTACACCTCATCACGCGCGGCTAAATCCGTATAGCCCGCGTAGGCCAAACCACGTCGCTCTGCCCAGTTACCCACAGCTTCGAGGTCAATGTTGATAAACGCGCAAACTTCGGTCTGTCCCGCACCAAAGGCGACAACTTCTTTGATGTGCGAGAAAAACTTCAATTTGTTTTCGAGATACTTGGGGGCAAACAAACTGCCATCTGCGAGCTTGCCAACATCTTTAGCGCGATCAATAATTTTGAGATGGCCGTCTTCGTCCAGATAGCCCGCATCGCCCGTGCGAAACCAACCATCTTCGGTCATTGTTTCGCGTGTCGCCTCAGGATTGCGGTAATACTCTTTAAATAGCCCAGGGCTTTTTAATTGCACTTCGCCCTCGGGCGTCACGCGCACCTCGACACCCGAGACAGGCGGGCCCACCGTATCGGGCTTAACGTTTCCATCGGGCTGTACACAGACAAACACTGACGTTTCCGTTGAGCCATACAACTGTTTTAAGTTAATGCCGATTGACCGGTAAAACACAAACAGATCTGGACCAATCGCCTCACCCGCGGTATAGGCGATTCGCACACGGCTCATACCCAATACGTTTCTCAACGGCGCGAAGACCAAGGCATTGCCAATCGCGTAACGCATGCGTTCAAGAAGGGGCACAGGCCGGTGATCAAGCACTTGGGCTCCGACACGACGGGCAACTTGCATTGCCCACAAATACATCGTTCGCTTCACCCAGCCCGCGTCTTCCATCCGAATCGTCACCTGGGTAAGCAAGCCCTCGAGTACACGCGGCGGTGCGAAATAATAAGTGGGCCCAATATCGCGCATATCGATCGTCACAGTATCAGGAGACTCAGGATGATTCACGGTAAAGCCCGTCACCAATAATTGCGTATACGAAAACATGTTTTGGCCAATCCACGCCACAGGCAGATAGGCCACAACTTCTTCGTGGTCAGTCAGGCCCTCCATCGCCTCAACGGCGCGCGCACGATCGATCAGTGCATGATGGGTCAGCACGACACCCTTTGGTTTACCCGTTGTGCCCGAGGTGTAGAACATCGCCGCGGCGTCCTGCGGCTTTACCTCCGCGACGCTGCGCTCAAAAAATGTTTGTGCATCCTGTCGCTCATCAAGCGACGCCAGTTGGTCACAGGACATCAAGCCAGCGTCCGTATAGTGTCTAAGCCCACGGGGGTCGTCGTACACAATGCTTCGCAACGCGGGGCACTGATCACGAACTTCAAACATCTTGTCGACTTGCTCTTGATCTTCAACGATCGCAACGCTCACCGAGGCATCTTGCAGTACGTACACCATCTCTTGGGCCACCGCGTCTTGATACAAAGGGATCGGTACCCCGCCCAGCGCCTGGGTCGCCATCATGCTCATATACAGTTGCGGCCGGTTCTCACCAATCACGGCGACATGATCACCCGGTTTGATCCCAAGCGCCGCCAAACCACAAGCAAGTTTTTGTACCCGCTCGTATACCTGCTGCCAAGTGAACGTCTGCCAGATGCCCAAGTGCTTCTCGCGCAAGGCTGGTCGATGGCCGCGAACACGTGCGTGCTCAACCAAGAGGGCGGCAAAAGTCGCAGACTGAGTCATAGGCGAGTGCGGCATGACAGACTTTGTGCTCCGTTTTGATTATTTTTGCTTCTAAACTAGTAAACAAGTTATAAGCTGAAACGTCAACCAACTGTCGTTTTGATGACAATTACTGCCAAACTAGGGTATATCCGGATGCCAAGCCCGTCACTTGAACTTTCTGCTGCTTGGATGCCCTTGCTCACCGCAGAGCAACGGGCCCGGGTAGAACACGACTCCAGCTTGCAACAGGTGCCGGCCGGCGCGATGATCGAGCGACGCGGCGAGCCCTCGCTCGCCTGGATCGGCGTGATTTCGGGCCTGATCAAAATATCGGTAGGCAATGCAGACGGCAAACTCGCCTCGCTGACAGGCGTGCCTGCAGGCGGCTGGATTGGTGAGGGTTCCCTGCTCAAGCACGAGCAACGGCGCTATGACGTGGTCGCTCTGCGGGACTCTGTGATCGCCAGAGTGCCGGTGGCAACCTTTGAATGGCTGCTCGACCACAGCATTGCGTTTAATCGGTTCTTATTGCATCAACTCAACGAACGCGTGGCGCAATTCATTGGAAAGGCTGAGTCCGATCGCCTGCACGATCCGGATGCGCGGGTCGCGCGCTGTCTAGCTGAACTATTCAACCCGTTGCTGTATCCCGGAATGGGCATGCGCTTGGCCATCACCCAGGAAGAGATTGGTTACTTGGCTCGGCTTTCTCGCCAACGCGTGAACCAAGCACTGCGTGCACTAGAAGAGCTTGGGCTGGTGCATGTTGAGTATGGCGCAGTTGAAGTGCTGGATTTGAAAGCCTTGCGCCGTTACGGTGTTTAATAGAGGGTGAAGCCTCAGATTGCAGGCAACCTTTTACTAACGTTTACTTTGATTAAAGAGCTTGCTCATGACTTTTTCTCTAAACTTCTTCAAGCTTGGTCGTTGGCTGGCCACACTCGCGTTGTGGGTCGGCGTGCTGTCACCCACCCAAGCCGCTGACTTTACGGCGGGCTCTTTAGCCCTCAATGATTTATGGGTGCGGGCCTCAGTGCCCGGGCAAACAAACGGTGCTGGCTATCTGCAAATTAATAACCCGACGTCATCGACTGACCGCCTGCTGTCCGCGCACTCTGAGGCTGCCACCCGGGTCGAACTGCACTCGGTTCTCACCGAAAACGGTGTCGCCAAAATGCGCCAAGTGCAAGGCGTCGATGTCCCCGCCAATGGTTCGGCCAAGCTCGCGCCAGGCGGTTTTCACATCATGTTTTTACAATTAACGGGGCCCTTTAAGCAGGGGGATACTGTGCCCGTCGTACTTAAGTTTGAAAAAGCGGGAGACGTGCGCGTGAACTTCACTGTCAAGCCCTCGACTTACAACCCAGGCGGCGCAGCCGAAAACGGCCATGGCGCTGGAATGAAGCACTAACCGCTACGTGGCCGCAACGCGGCTACCAAAGATGGCCGAGCCCACGCGCACCTCGGTTGATCCCTCTTCGATCGCCAATTCAAAGTCACCGCTCATTCCCATCGACAACCGATCGAGCGACACACCCGCAATATCCGCCTCTCGCGCTTGATCGCGCAACTGCCGCAGTTGCGAAAAACAACTGCGCACAGCCACTGGATCGGGCGACAACACCGCCATCGTCATCAGCCCTTTGACGCGCAAACTTGGATACTGTGGCATCTGCTTTAAAAAAGGGATCAGCTCAGTGGGCTCGAGGCCTGATTTAGTCTCTTCGGTTGAGGTTTTAACCTGCACCAATACATCAATAGCCCTGCCCTCAAGCTGTAAGCGCCGCTCAAGCGCCTCAGCCAGATCAATCCGGTCAAGCGACTGTAACTCGCTTGCGTAGCGCGCGACCTCTTTCACCTTATTTGTTTGCAAGTGGCCGATCACCACCCATTTGATCCCACAGTCTTGCAATAACGGAGCCTTTTGGCTGATCTCTTGCATCCGATTTTCGCCGAACCGTTCAAAGCCCAACGCGACCGCCTCGCGAATGGCAGCATCGTCAAAGGTTTTACTGACGGGCAACAGCGTGACGCTCGCCGGATCACGCCCCACGCGCGCGCACGTCAGTGCAATTCGGGCTCGAATCCGACCGATGCGCAGCGCCATGGTGTCTGCTGCAGTACCTTGGGTTTGAACCGCCAACGGATCTGAATTGATAGAAAAGCTCATGATGACGAACGGATCACTGTAAAGGGTTGCCCAAGTTTTTATGCTAATTGCCCGTACATCTTACGACAACGTTGACGCCAGCGATTAAATGCACCAAACAAGTGCTAGCCAACGCTTCTCTGCACCACAGCGGCTCTTTGCACCAATAGGGTGCGCGAACGCTGGCTTCGTACCCCCTCTGATAAGTCAGCAACACAATCACTATGCCACCGCGAGGCCGGCTTGCCATCGCCTGCGATGTTTTGCGGCCCTGTTGTGAGCGGCAGTTGCCTGAAGAGATACCGCTCGGCCCCAAAGCTGGCACAACTTTTGCTTTGACAACTGTGAGCATAGGCGCACTTTCACAGCGTCATGTGGCCGCTAACCCCGGCATAGCCGAAGCCTTATCTACTCAGGAGATTTAAAGATGAAACGCAGATTAGTTCTTAAGCAGCTAACCGCTGCCAGCTTTTTAGCCATGGCGGGTTTTGCCGGTACAGCTTTTGCGCAAGACACCATCAAAGTTGGTATTTTGCATTCGTTGTCAGGCACCATGGCCATTTCTGAAACAGCGTTGAAAGACGTTGCCCTAATGACCATCGACGAAATCAACGCCAAAGGCGGCGTGATGGGCAAGAAGCTTGAGCCTGTGATCGTTGACCCCGCTTCAAACTGGCCTTTGTTTGCTGAAAAAGCGCGCCAACTCGTTGCCCAAGATAAAGTTTCAGTGGTATTTGGTTGCTGGACGTCAGTGTCACGCAAATCAGTCTTGCCAGTGTTTAAAGAGTTGAACAGCCTGTTGTTCTACCCCGTGCAGTACGAAGGCGAAGAGCTTGAGAAAAACGTGTTTTACACCGGTGCCGCACCGAACCAGCAAGCGATCCCCGCTGTTGAATACCTGATGAGCGCAGACGGCGGCAGCGCCAAGCGTTTTGTCTTGCTTGGTACGGACTATGTTTACCCACGTACCACCAACAAAATCTTGCGTGCCTTCTTGATTTCTAAAGGCGTGAAAGAAAGCGACATCGAC
The DNA here is from genome assembly GCA_037134635.1 of Alcaligenaceae bacterium. GTDB lineage: Bacteria > Pseudomonadota > Gammaproteobacteria > Burkholderiales > Burkholderiaceae_B > Zwartia. The sequence continues at coordinate 4,959 of JBAXLV010000037.1, read as the reverse complement.
GAAAAATACACACCGTTTGGTCACTCTGATTACCAAACCATCGTTGCAGATATCAAGAAATTTGCAGCCGGTGGCAAAACTGCTGTGATCTCGACCATCAACGGCGACTCAAACGTACCTTTCTACAAAGAACTTGGTAACGCCGGCCTGAAAGCGACTGATGTGCCAGTTGTAGCGTTCTCGGTGGGCGAAGAAGAGTTGCGTGGCGTAGACACCAAGCCTTTGGTTGGTCACCTTGCTGCCTGGAACTACTTTCAATCGATTAAGAACCCAGTGAACACTGAGTTTGTCGCAAAGTGGAAGGCGTACGCTAAAGCCAAGAACCTGCCTAACTCTGCCACGGCCGTGACCAACGATCCAATGGAAGCTACCTACGTTGGTATGTACATGTGGAAACAAGCTGTCGAGGCTGCAAAATCAACCGATACAGACAAAGTCATTGCAGCGCTTGGCGGCCAAACGTTTGCGGCACCCGATGGCTTTACCATCATGATGGACAAGACCAACCACCACCTGCACAAACCAGTGTACATTGGCGAAATTCAGGCTGATGGTCAATTCAGCATTGTCTGGCAAACCAAAGGTCCCCTTCGTGCCCAGCCCTGGAGTCCCTTCATCGCTGGCAACGAAGGCAAGCAAGGCCTGTAATTCGCCACACTATGAGATTGCAACGACATGTTTTTGATTTACCCTGCCGTGAAACGGTGGCTGCTCATTGTTTTGCTTGCGTTACCGCTGCATTGCAGTTTGGCCGCCGACTTGGTCGAACCCTCAGTCCTGAGTGGCTTGGCCGGCGAGAGCAACACCGAGAGGGTCGAGTCGATTACAGCGTTGGGGCAACTCACCACTCCTGGCGCAGCCGCAGTGTTGGCTGCGTTGGGGGCGGGCAACGTTCTGATTACCTCTGACAAAAAAGTTTTATTGTCAGTTGAAGGTGGCAAGGCAGTCGATCCCACAACCGGTGAAACGGTTGTGGCGCCCGCTGAAGCCCAAACACTCACACTCAATAATCGATTACGCAGCGCGTTACAAGCTGCGCTCGCAAGTGCTGAGCTTTTTTCACCACAACGCAATGTGCGTTTAGCTGCAGCGCAACGTTTACAAAAAGAAGCAGATCCTTCGCGTACACAGCTCCTTGAGCGCGCACTTGAGAAAGAGCAGGATCCTGAAATCAAGGCCGCACTCAATATTGCCGTGGCAAGCGCCGCGATCAAAAGTCCAGATGCCAACATTCGCCGCCGCGCCGTCGTCTTGTTGGGCGAGAGTAAAAATTCAAGCTTTAAACCAATTTTGACCGCGCTGCTGTCGCAAGATGCGGCTGGCACCTTTGCTGAACCCGACGCCGAAGTGCGCGCGGCAGCAAAAACCGCACTCGCTCAAATCGAATGGCATCAAACCGTTGTCAGCTGGATCGGCAACCTATTTTTCGGGATCAGTCTTGGTAGCGTGTTGTTGCTTGCAGCGCTCGGTCTGGCGATCACCTTTGGGCTGATGGGCGTCATCAACATGGCGCACGGAGAACTGTTGATGATCGGTGCGTATGCCACCTACATTGTCCAGGGCTTATTCAAACAATGGCTTCCCACCTGGATCGACTGGTATGTCGTCGCGGCCTTACCGGTCGCCTTTATCGTCACTGCTCTCGTCGGGATGGCGCTTGAGCGCACCGTGATTCGCTGGCTTTATGGCCGCCCACTTGAAACCTTGCTGGCTACGTGGGGTATTAGTCTGATTCTTATGCAGACCGTGCGCAGCTTGTTTGGCGCACAAAACGTCGAAGTGGCTAACCCAAAGTGGATGAGCGGAGGCGTGACAATCTTAGGCAATCTATCGCTCAGTTACAACCGAATCGTGATTGTTGGTTTTGCACTGTGCGTAGTGGTCGTGGTGTGGCTGGTCTTAAACCACACACGCTTAGGTCTGTTCGTACGAGCGATCACGCAAAATCGCCGCATGGCAGATTGTGTGGGGGTGCCCACCGGTCGCATCGACATGTTGGCCTTTGGGTTGGGGTCTGGGATTGCAGGTCTGGCGGGTGTTGCGTTATCGCAGTTAAGCAACGTTGGGCCTGACCTCGGCCGTGGCTACATCGTCGATTCATTTATGGTGGTGGTCTTAGGCGGCGTCGGGCAACTTGCCGGTACGGTCGTAGCCGCGATGGGGCTTGGCGCCCTGAATAAAATCATCGAACCCTTCTGGGGGGCTGTGATCGCCAAAATCGCGATTTTGTTGTTCATCGTGCTCTTTGTACAAAAACGCCCACAGGGATTGTTCGCACCCAAAGGGAGAAGCGCAGAATGAGTTCAACCACCATGGCGTCAACCGCTGCGCTATCCTTGTCTTCTGCACCCACTGCCTTGTATTCACCTCGGGCCTGGACTGCAATCGCAGTTGTGGTTGCCGTGTTTGCCTGCCTACCCGCGTTTAATCTGTTGTTTCCAGTTGGGCACGCGCTTCACGTCTCATCGTTTGCCGTTGCGCTGATTGGCAAATTCATTTGCTACGCCATGGCCGCACTCGCGCTCGACCTAGTGTGGGGTTACACAGGTATTTTGTCTTTAGGTCACGGTTTGTTTTTTGCGCTGGGCGGTTACGCTCACGGCATGTATTTAATGCGTGCCGGCAAAGCGTCGGCAGACATCGTCCCTGATTTCATGACCTTTCTGAGCTGGAAAACCTACCCCTGGTTCTGGTCGTTTACCGAGCACTTTTGGTACGCGATGTTTTTGATGCTGGCCGTGCCAGGCTTGCTTGCCTTTTTATTTGGCTATTTCGCTTTTCGTTCACGCATCAAAGGCGTTTATTTTTCGATTATCACGCAAGCCCTTACCTTCGCAGCGATGCTGCTATTTTTTAGAAACGAAACAGGCTTTGGCGGCAACAACGGCTTTACCGACTTTAAAAAGATTCTTGGTTTTGACATCACTTCAGCCAACACGCGCGCAGTGTTGTACTGGGTCAGTTTGTCAGCCTTGTTAGGCGCCTTGGTGTTAGGTCGTGCCATTACACAATCAAAACTCGGTCGCGTGCTGACCGCGATTCGCGACTCTGAAAGCCGCCTGCGCTTTTTGGGCTATGAACCACTGGGCTTCAAACTGTTTATCTGGACACTGTCTGCCATGCTGTGCGCGGTGGCGGGCGCACTGTACGTTCCGCAAGTTGGCATTATTAATCCAGGCGAGATGTCCACCGAGAACTCAATCGAAATGGTGATCTGGGTGGCCACCGGTGGACGCGGCACTCTCATTGGCCCCATCATAGGCGCCGGCACCATCAACGGTTTAAAAACCTGGTTTACCAGCGTGTTTCCTGAATTTTGGCTGTATGCACTCGGTATGATTTTTGTGTTGGTGACGATCTTTTTACCGCAGGGCATTGTGGGCCTCGTTCGTAAGCTCAGCCAACGCAGCAAAGGACAGACGGCATGAACACGCAAGCCATCGCCTCACACGATTCTGTAGAAGCCAGCACCCATAGCAACGGTGCCGGTGGCAGCCCTTCGTATGGCCGGCTCAAAACCCCAGGGGTCGACACTACGCACGGCGCCATTTTGTATCTTGAGTCGATTAGCGTGGTCTTTGACGGCTTTCGTGCACTCAATGATTTGTCGATTGACATTGGCGTGGGTGAACTACGTTGTGTGATTGGCCCGAATGGGGCAGGCAAAACCACAATGATGGATGTCATCACCGGCAAAACAAAGCCAACCTCAGGCACGGCTTTTTTTGGACAAAATATCGACCTCACCAAAATGCACGAGGCGCAAATCGCCGATGTAGGCATTGGTCGCAAGTTTCAACGCCCCACGGTCTTTGAAAACCACACCGTTTTCGAAAACCTAGAACTCGCCATGAAAACCAACAAGGGCGTGAAGTCAACCTTGTTTGCCCGCTTAAATAGCACTGATCGCGACAAGATCGCCGCCACCCTCGACCTATTGCGTCTAACGGGCGAGTACAAACGCCCAGCGGGCTTGTTGTCACACGGTCAAAAACAATGGCTCGAAATCGGAATGCTACTGATGCAAGAGCCCTTACTGCTTTTGCTCGATGAGCCCGTCGCCGGCATGACCGACGCAGAAACCGAACGCACCGGTGAACTCCTCAACGACCTGCGCGGCAAGCACTCCTTGATGGTGGTTGAGCACGACATGGATTTCGTCAACCAAATCGCCCAAGGCGGCAAAGTCACCGTGTTGTGCGAAGGCTCAGTCTTGGCCGAAGGCACCATGCAACAAGTGCAAGCCGATCAACGCGTAATTGAAGTGTATTTAGGTCGCTAAGCCATGCTAGACGTACAAAACATCAATCAGTACTACGGCAGCAGCCACACTCTGCGCGGCATCACCCTGTCAGTCAAACAAGGTGAGTGCATGGCCTTGCTCGGGCGCAACGGCGTGGGTAAAACCACCTTGCTGCAATGCCTGATGGGCGTGCAACCTTTGGCCTCAGGCAGTATTCATTTTGACGGCAACGACATCAGTAAACTCGCCCCCCACGCACGTGCCGCGCTCGGTATGGCCTATGTCCCCCAGGGCCGTGAAATTTTTGCCCGACTCACCGTCGAAGAAAACATTTTAATGGGCATGGCCACCAAACCTAGCCAGCAAGCCAAACGTATTAAAAACGAAATTTTTGATCTATTCCCAGTACTACGCACCATGCTGTCGCGACGCGGCGGCGACCTCTCAGGCGGCCAGCAACAACAACTCGCCATCGCCCGCGCCCTAGTCGCCGAACCCAAACTCATCATCTTTGACGAACCCACCGAAGGCATCCAGCCCTCAATCATCAAAGACATCGGCCGCGTCATTCGCTTACTACGCGACCGCGGCGACATCGCGATTTTGCTGTGCGAACAATACTTCGACTTCGCCCGAGAATTAGCCGACGGCTTCGTCGTCCTATCAAGAGGAGAAGTCGTCGCCCAAGGCGACCAAACCCAAATGGACAGCGAAGA
>JBAXLV010000036.1:0-10139 GCA_037134635.1 Alcaligenaceae bacterium | reverse complement strand
CACGCTGAATTTAAATTGGTGAGCGTTAAATTCAGCTAAGAGCTCTGTTTATTTTGGAGGAACGCGATTGCCACCGACGTCGTGCTTAATTGGTACAAAAATATCGTTGCCGTATTTGTCTTTACCGGGTGCGTGATAGCCTTCCAGACACACGCCTTCAACGATGTCGTACTTGCGTGCGCGCTGTCTAAAAAAGATCCGCGTTGTTTTCCAGGGTGCTGTTAATATTTTTGGTGCGATCACTTCGATTTCATCATGCATCACATCCTTATCTACGAGGCGAATGCGTTCTGTAATTTTCATGTCACCATTGTTAGGTACGCCCGCGGCTTCACTGATCGCAAGCCATGCTTGAGGCAGCACTCCGACAGTACTGATGACCAAGGTGTCGCCTTCCCAGTGCCCAATCGAATGTCCGTGAAAAGTAGGATCCGGATCCTCGGGGTGAGGGCGTCCATCGGTATAGATTCGACGCAAGCGATTGCCGTCTGATTCACCGAGCATGGTCACGCGTCCAGGGGTAAACAGAATCTCCATGGCGTTGTGTGTAATCAGCATCCATGCAGGCATGGCTTCTGGTAGGCAATCTACAAAGAGTGGTGGTGGTCGTCCGGCTTTTTCTTCTGCAAGCTGAAATTTGATCAGCTCAGCTGCTTCGGGCTTCCAAGGCGGCTGATTGGTTTTAGCTTGCTTGTCTTGATCGGTGATATTGGGGTTCCATACACCGCTCCAGTCAGGCAGCTTCGCGATATCTGCCCAGTCTTTGGCAGTTGGGGGAGGGTTGATGATGTCCTTGGGTTGTGCGAGAGCAGCAAAGCTTAGTGCGGCCAGGGCGGCAATGGCTAAGTACCGCATTCGATGATTCATGTTTGTCTCCATTGACGCTGGTTAAAGTTATGGGTCAGACTTAGGTAAAGATAAAACGCGCTGTTAGCTAGGAATCGTTGGCGTTAAAGTGAAGCCAATCCAACGCCCGGAAATGACTACGCTTAGCCAAAAGGTCAGTGAAAGTGCCCCCGCCACGCGAGCCGCCGTGGGTGGGCGAACTGCTTCATCCCATTGGTTCACTGATCGGTAAATGCCATATTGAAAGATGAACATATTCAAACCGGCCAGCACCAAGAGCAGGAGTTTGCCTTGAAAGTAAAAATTGTTGGCATATGCCAAGGCGTTTGAAACAAAAAGAATGACGCCTGAGACCGCAGCGATCATGAACATGATCCAAGTGAGGGGTAGAGTTTGCTCTGCAATTCGGCGCACCGGGCGTTCGGTTGACGCCCAGCCTAATAAACGCAAATCAACAATGGCAATCGAGCCAAGCACTAGAGTGATGGCAATCACATGGGCCGACTCAAGCCACGGGAACAATGAGTCGTTTTCACGGATCGTGATGGCTAGCGGGGTGTCATATAGCCATTTGCACAAGTTATCAATAGTCATCTGTTTTCTTTTCTTTTATCCAGCGGCAGTTGTATGTATGCGTGACTAATAGTCCTATTTTTGTAGTTACGTGTAGGTGTACGCAATCCAACGGCCGGCGCAGATGATGCTTACCCAACAGCCCATAGAAATAATAGCTAAGATGCGTGCCGTCATTTGACGTCTTGCAGTTGACTCCCAGTACTTGTCATCAGTGGCTAAGCGTTTTTGTAGTAACACCGTAACCAGAATCACGCTGACCAAGAGCAACATTTTGAATTGAAAGACATCGTTTGCCAGTGATCGTGCGGGTTCACCTACGATCAGCAGCGCGCCACTTAAAAGCAGCAAGGGTAGCGACCACCAAACAATTTTTCCAAAACGCGTAAACACGTGCGCAATGGACTGATCTGTCTGAGAAAAATTCATCAGACGTAAGTTAATGAGGACGACCGAGACAAATAGCGCCGCAATGGACAGGATATGAACGGTCTGAATTGCGGGGACCACCCAAAGGTTCTGCTGAATGCTTTCGCTCAAGGGAGTTTGCTCGAGCCAAGTGCAAAAATCTTCAAGGTTTTTTGTTCTCATTCAAAAAGACTACTAATCGGCATGATATCTGTCAACAGCGCCGATTCTTCTGCGGTGCAGCAATTATGCTTAATATTGCCACCAACGAATTGCCCGAATTTATTTTTCCGGTACGTTAACAAAGCCGTTAACCAAGCAAATTATTGTATAAATGATGCGACTATTCGCGCGGTTAAACAAACACAGAGACAAGCCATGCACTCTTTTCGGTTTTTACTAATTGGCTTTACGCTACTGCTTGCTAGCTGCAGTGCACCAAAAACGCAGGCGTCTTTCAATACGCCGTTGACGATGCGCGAACTGATGGAGTGGGTGATCGATCCGGCGGCAGATGGGGTTTGGGAGTCTGTGGCTTGGATCAGTAATGGCGAAGGCGATAAAGACATTTTTCCTACGACGCAAGCGCAATGGGATGTGGTGCGCAATAGTGCCGCGACGTTGGTCGAAGCCGCCAATCTACTGATGCTCGATACCCGTGCTGTTGACCAGACAAACTGGATGCAAGCGGCGAGACGGTTAAGTAAAACGGCAGAGATCGCGTTGAAGGCTGCAAAAGACAAAGATGTGCAACTCGTGTTTGATATTGGTGCCGAGATTTATAACGCGTGCTCGTCCTGTCATCGTCAATACGCAGATTTTTACAAGAATGCGCAAGCGTGGCCGAGTCTAACGGTTTTAGCCGGCCGCTCAACGAGTCAGACTGCGATTCAATTCGGCCTGAAAGCAAAGGAGGCTGATGCGTTGCCTCGTTTTAATGCGAATGATCTGAAATTAATCGCACAGGCTGTCAGACCTTAGACTAACCGTGTTGAGCATCAGTCCGTTAATTCGACTTTCGCTTGCTTTAACACCTCGCCCCAACGAGCATACTCTGCATTGACAAAGGGTTGAAAGCTCGCGGGCGATTCCATCGTTGAAGGGATGATGGCAGCGGCTTCAAGCTTTTGACGCACGTCAGGTCGTGTGATGACATTGATAATCGCTAAATTTATTTTTGCAACGATCGGAGCGGGCGTTTGAGCGGGGGCGAAAATGCCTAGCCAATTCACAACATTGAAATTGGGTAAAAATTCTTGTGCCGTCGGAATGCTTGGTAAGAAGTCGACTCTCTTTTCGCTGGTCACGGCAAGCGCTTTGAGGCGGCCATCCTTGATCATTGACATCAACGGGGGGATGTCCATCACAATGCCGTCTACATGCCCTGCAACTGTATCAGTGACCGCAGGTGCACCGCCTTTATAGGGAACGTGAATAATGCGACCCTTTGAGGCGGCTAATAACAATTCAATCGTCAGGTGAGGAAGCCCGCCAACGCCTGATGAAGCGAGTGTGATGTCTCGTGTTTTGGCGAGTTGCAGAAGATCACCTAAGGTATTGACGTTTGCTAGGGTGGGGCCCACAGCGATCGCTTCTGGCGTGAGTCCCATTAAATTAATGGCAATGAAATCGGTTGGTGTATGAAAGGGTGGTTTTTTTAATGTTTGGGGCGAAATAATGATCGGACTTAAGCTAGACAGCATTAAGGTATGCCCGTCTGGTGAGGCTTTCGCAGCGATCGTGCCTGCAATCATGCCACTCGCACCGGGTTTGTTTTCGACAATTACGGTTGTCTTGAGTTGTTCACTTAAATAGGGCGCAATGATTCGGGCAGCAATATCGTTTGAGCCTCCTGGCGCAAAGCCAACAACGAGCGAGATAGGCTTATCGCTGAGATTTTGCGTATGCGCTGAAAACGTGAACGCAAGTGAACAAATCATCAGACTCTGCACAATCAGATTTTTGATGACGAGTGAAAACTGAGGTTGAGCGATTTTCAAGGGCGTCTCTTATAGATCAAGTTATTATTGGTTTGATAGATGGTCGGGGTTGCGTGCCCCGCATGCCAAGCGCTTTGATTCGATTCTAATGCAGACTGCGCGAGAAGAGCGATATCTGTATCGTGATCGTCAATGGTATTCAAAGAAATTCATCTGTTCTGAGGTCATCAATGAAGATTTGGCATCAAAGTTTCACGGATCTGAGCGTTTTCCCAAAGTATCAGCTAACGCTTGAGCAACATGCGCAAGCAGTGATGCCTCAGGGGATTGACGTACAGGTGCACGGTCTACCGCCGGGAACATATCCAGTGGATGTACCGCCGATGTCCTTCAATACTCGCGGCGGTTTGCGCCTGCTCAATTCAAAACTGGTGTGCGAAGCGGCGATCGCTGCTGAGCAAGCTGGCTACGACGCTTTTGCACTGGGCTGCTTTTTTGACCCCGGCTTAACTGAAGCCAGATCACTGGTCGATATACCAATCGTCAGTCTTTCAGAGACGTGCATGCTTACGGCTTGCTCTCTTGGCAGAAAATTTGCTGTGATTGCCTTGACTGAGTTTCAAAAAATGCTGTCAGAGGATCTTGCCCGTGCCTATGGTCTGACCGATCGTCTGGCGGGCGTTGTAGCCTTGACGCCGGCGGTCAACCTTTTTGATCTTGAAGCGGGTGGAGAGATTGCAGAAGGAATTAAAACAAGATTTTTGTTGGCCTGCCAGCAGGCATTAGATTTAGGTGCCGAGGTGATTATTCCGGGTGATGGCGTGTTGAACGCATTTTTAGTGCGTCATCAAATGTTGACCGTTAAGGATGCGACGATCATGGATCCCTTGGGCGTTTTATTTCATCACGCTGCGTTCTTTGTAAATGCTCGGCAGGCGAATTGCTTGGCGATTAGCCGAAGACTGTTGTACTCAAAGCCAACACAGGCAATGATGCGTCACGCGCAGAACGAACGCGGGGCCTTCGCACTGAGTGAATCCGACTTTTCTGGGTCGAAGTACGTCAAACGCTGATCGGTGATATGTTTGACGTACGAGATCGTCGTACTAAACCTGTGGACCCCAGGGTGCAGCAAGCATCAATTTGTTTTCTTGTTTTTGTAGCAAGGGGCGCAGTTGTTTCGCGAAGTTCATAAAAGCCTGATCGGCATACACGCCATCCCAGAACTTGCGTCGGTCTGCATCGTCGTCAAATTTCCAGAGATGCACTAACTGATTGAGTGCTCCGATATCGCCGGTGAAATAGCCACACAGTTTTTTGGGATGTTTAGACAATGCGGGCCAGCCCTCAGCCTTATACAGCGCGACAACGTCGCTCATTTTTCCGACGGTTACGGTATAGGTGCGTAATTCATAAATCGCCATTTGTCTCTCCGGTTTTTTTGATTCAAACGTATTAAGAGTTCATGTAAACATTAAGCCGCAATCGCTTGAGCAACTTGCGCCCCGCGCACTAGCTTGCCAGGCAGTTTGCCCGTTGAGACGCCGTCGCGATACGTCACCACACCTGCGACGATGGTGGCGCGATAGCCCTCGGCGATTTGCCCTAAGCGGCGACCGCCCGCAGGCAGGTCGTACACGATTTTGGGTGCTCGAAGTTTAAGGTTTTCGAAGTCGATAATGTTGACGTCACCTTTATAGCCTGGGCGCAGCACGCCGCGGTCGTGCAAGCCAACGGTGGCAGCCGTGTCATGCGTTTGCCACTTCACAAGTGTTTCAAGAGGTATTTTTTCGCCGCGTGAGCGGTCGCGGGCCCAGTGGGTGAGCAGGTAGGTCGGAAAGCTTGCATCACAAATAAACCCATAATGCGCACCACCGTCGCTTAGACCGGGAACCGTGTCGCGATCGAGGAGCATTTCTCGCAAGACATCAAGATTTTGATCGGCGTAGTTATAAAGCGGTCGATACAAAATTGCTTTGCCTTCATTTTGAAGCAAATAATCATAGGCATATTCAGTTGGGTTGACGCCGGCGCGCTTGGCTAGACCCGCAATGCTGTCTTCAGGCTTGGGTTCGTACTCTGGCGGATCACCCAGCGGATACAGGTTTTCAAAGTTTGCTACGCGGCGTTTATATAGCGCCTCAGTGTGTTCTTCAGCAACGATTTTGGCGCGCAGGGCGGGGTCTTTTAAACGTTCAAGGCGTTCAGCGAGGGGGAGTGTTGCCAAGGCCTCGTAAGAAGGTAGTTTAGAAAATGGGCAAATCGTGAGCGAAAAACTCAAGAGCAAGGCCACAGGACGTGCACCGACTTGCGCTTTCATTTGTAGGCCCGCATCAGTCGCCTCGTGCATGTGTTGCATCACGCGACGCCAGCGTTGCGGTAAGTGTTCATGTTGCAATAGCGTGAGTGATAAGGGACGTCCAGAGGCTTCAACGATGCGGCGCAACATCGCAAACTCGTTATCAGTATCATCGAAGTCAGAGACCAATTGCAGAACGCCTTGGCCGATCGCGCCCAGCCCTTTGGCAATCGTGGTGAGTTCGCTTTCAGCTGCGCCTAAAGTGGGGGTGTGATGACCATCGCTACTTTTATGCAAAATGGTACGTGAGGTGGTAAAGCCAAGTGCGCCTGCCTTCACTGCTTCGGCTGCTAAGCGAGCCATTTCAGCGCTGTCTGCTTCGGTTGCGACCTCGCGTGCGGCGCCGCGATCACCCATGACATGGATCCGCAAGGGGGCATGACCAATTTGGGTCGCAACGTCGGCATCAAACTGCCGCGCTTCAAGCGCATCAAGGTACTCTGGGAAGGTGCGCCAGTTCCAGGGCAAGCCTTCGTCGAGTACGACACCAGGAATATCTTCGACGCCTTCCATTAGTTTCATCATGACCTGACGATGTTCTGGATTACAGGGCGCGAAACCAATCCCGCAGTTACCCATCACGACTGTGGTGACACCCAATTGAGACGAGGAGGCGATTTGATTGCTCCAGGTAACTTGTCCGTCATAGTGCGTGTGGATATCAACGAAGCCTGGCGTGACGAGCAAGCCCTTTGCATCGATCTCTTCAGTGGCACTACCCGTGACAGCCCCGACTTGCTCAATAAAACCATCGACGATTTTGATATCGCCAATATAAGGTTTGTTGCCCGTGCCGTCTGCAATTAACCCATTACGGATAATCAAGGATGTAGGAGTTGCCATGTGCGTGTCTCTTTGAATGATTCTGTTTTGAGTAGTTTGTAAATAGTATAAATATTTTTAGTAATGATTTGAATCAATTGATGAGTGACTATGGCAATTGAGCCATGATTTGACCCACCGCAGCGGTTAATTTCTTAGCAAACGGAACATGTAAAAATTCGTTCGGGCCGTGCGCATTTGATTTGGGTCCTAAGACACCGCAAACCATCATTTGTGCGGTCGGAAAGCCTTGGCTAAGCAGATTCATCAAGGGTATCGTCCCGCCTTGTCCGATATAACCGACCGGCGCCTGAAAGTGCGCCATACTGGCTTGGTTCAGGGCCTGTTCAAACCAAGGTGCGATTGTCGGAGCATTCCAGCCCGTTGACGAGCCTTGCGACTCGAACGTAACTTTTGCTTGATAGGGGGCGTTATCTTCGAGCAAAGTCTTAAGTTCGGCGACAGCTGAGGCGGCATCAATCAACGGTGGCAGGCGCAAGCTGAGTTTGAAGGCAGTGTAGGGGCGCAAGACATTGCCCGCATCTTTCAAGGCAGGGAAGCCCTCGGCGCCGGTCACACTTAAGGTCGGCATCCAGGTGCGCCGCATCAGCGCTTCAACGGGGTCTAAGGTTGTTGGAATGGCAACCAGGGTTGAGCCACCGCAGTCATGATGCGCCCACGGGAAACGTTTATAAATTTCATCGCCCAAGATCGCGGCCGTGGCACGTGCTTGCTCGCGGCGTTCAGTCGGAATTTCGCAATGAAAACTGTTGGGTAATAAGCGACCTGTCTCGCTGTCTTCCAGACGATCAAGTACGTGCCGCATGATCCTAAAGCTTGAGGGAACTAGCCCCGAGGCGTCACCCGAATGAATTCCTTCAGTGAGGATCTCGACTTTTAATACACCTGCTGCCATGCCGCGCAGGCTCGTGGTTAGCCAGAGTTGGTCATAATTGCCGGCGCCACTGTCCAGGCAAATGACTAAGCCGACATCGCCCAGGCGCGGTTTGATGACGTCGATATATGGCAGTAAATCAGGCGACCCACTCTCTTCGCAGGTTTCAATGATGCCCACGATTCGGGGATGCTCGACATTCTGCGCTTTAAGCGCCTGGATGGCCGTAATCGCGGCATAGGTCGCGTAACCATCATCGGCACTGCCGCGCCCGTAAAGTTTGCCATCCAGATATTTTGGGGTCCAGGGACCTAAGCCTGCACGCCAGCCGTCAAACTCAGGTTGTTTATCCAGGTGCCCGTACATCAATACGGTTTGACTGCTGGGCGTTTGTGGCCGGGTAGCTGCCACGTCAAAGAACATGATGGGTGTACGACCTGGCAAGCGAATGATTTCAGCTTTGAGACCAGGTACTTTTTGTTGTTCGACCCAAGTGGCGGCACGTTGAAGCACTGTTTCAAGATAGCCAGCTTTTGCCCAATTTGGATCAAAGGCGGGTGACTTTGCCGGGATCTCGATGTAGTCGCTCAGCTGCTTGACGAGATCATCGTCCCAAGCTCGGCTCACATTTGAAAGCATTTCTGCGGTGTCGAGCATAGGGACGGGTGCGTTCATTTCAGTTCCTGAAAAAAGAAATTGCGACGAATGTGTAAAGATGAAATCTATCGGTGACGAGTGGACTCAGTGAGCGTGCGCTTTGACTTTAAGGCGCCAGGCGTGCAAGAGCGGCTCGGTATAGCCACTTGGTTGCACTAATCCTTTGAACACTAAATCACGTGCCGCACGGTAGGCCGACGAAGACTCAAAATCAGGCGACATCGGCGTATAGAGCGGATCGTTCGAATTTTGACCGTCGACGACTTTTGCCATACGCTGCAGCGTCTCGTTGACTTGCGACTCGGTGGCAACGCCGTGCAAGAGCCAATTGGCGATATGTTGACTTGAAATCCGCAAAGTTGCCCGATCTTCCATCAGACCGATATTATGAATGTCAGGAACTTTCGAGCAACCAATACCTTGATCAATCCAGCGTACAACATAACCTAAAATACCTTGCGCGTTGTTATCAAGCTCTTGCTGAATGTCGGAGCTCGACCATTTTGCCTGAGCGACCACCGGCACTTGTAAGATTTCATTTAATAAGCGGTCGATCTCAGCGTCATTGGCTGTTTTTTCAAGATCTTGTTGAATCGATGCGACGTTGACTTGATGATAGTGCAGCGCGTGTAAGGTAGCCGCAGTCGGCGAGGGAACCCAGGCCGTATTGGCGCCAGCTTTAGGATGGCCAATTTTTTGTTCGAGCATGGCAGCCATCAAGTCGGGCATCGCCCACATGCCTTTGCCGATTTGGGCACGACCACGCAGGCCGCAGGCTAAGCCAGTCAAGACGTTGCTGCGCTCGTAGGCCGACAACCAGGCGCTTGACTTCATGTCACCCTTGCGAAGCATCGGACCTGCTTGCATGGCAGTATGCATTTCGTCACCGGTGCGATCAAGAAAGCCCGTATTGATAAACGCAACGCGGGCGCGCGCTTCGTGAATACAGGCCTTTAAGTTGGCACTTGTGCGACGTTCTTCATCCATAATGCCCAGCTTGACGGTATTTGCCGGCAAACCAAGTATGGCTTCAACGCGCCCAAAAAGTTCGCTCGCAAACGCAACTTCTGCAGGGCCATGCATTTTGGGCTTTACGATATAAACCGAACCCGTACGCGAGTTGCCATATAGATGTTCTTTGCTGCGCTTCAAATCATGTAAGGCGATTGTCACCGTCACGACCGCGTCGAGGATACCTTCAAAGATCTCATTGCTCTGACCATCAAGAATCGCGGGATTGGTCATGAGATGACCCACGTTACGCAAAAAGAGCAGCGAGCGTCCGTGTAAAGTCACCACGCCATCTTTAGCTTGCTGCGCACCGATTGCCGCCTGATATTTACGGTCTGCATTGAGTGTGCGATTGAAGGTTTTGCCGTTTTTGGTGACGCTTTCAACAAGCGTACCTTTTAAGATGCCAAGCCAGTTGCTGTAGGCTAGGACTTTATCGTCGGCGTCGACGACGGCGACCGAATCTTCAAGATCAAGAATCGTGGACAGCGCCGATTCAATGACGATGTCGTTAACGCCGGCTAAGTCATCTTTACCGATGCCTTTGGTGTTGTCGATTTGAATGTCAATATGCAGGCCGTGATTGACGAGCAGAATTGCGGAGGGGGCGAGTTCGGTGCCTTGATAG
>JBAXLV010000035.1:0-10268 GCA_037134635.1 Alcaligenaceae bacterium | reverse complement strand
CCACCCGCAACAATTAGTTGACCCACCCCTTGCTTGACCAAGCCAACGGCAATACGTGCAAGCGTTTGCTCAACCAATTGGCCAGCCACCTCCACGCCTATTTGATCTTGAATACGCTTGAGCGTTTCAGGCTCAGCGGTCGAATACACCAGCACAGGGCCTTTGGCCAAGTGCGATTGACTAAACGCGAGCGCTTCAGCAATGACCTGCTCAATCGCAGAGACCCCTTGTTGCAATCTCAACGGATCAATCGCCAGAGCCGGTGCACCCGTGGCAATAAAAGCAGCGACCTGAGCGTTTGTCGCGCGCGAACAGCTTCCGGACACAATGGCCTGCAAACCATCCACATGGGGCAAAGCGCAAGCCCGGTCATTCGGTGCAATACCAAAATTTGCTGCCAAACCAATCGCCACCCCCGAACCCGCCGTGACCAACGGCATATCAGAAAGCGCAGCACCCAAGCGCAGCAAATCTGCATTACTCACCGCATCCACGATCGCGATCGCAACCCCTTCAGCGCGTAAGGCATCGATTCGAGCGCGGATGGCACTTTCACCTTGTGCGACCACTGTGTAATCGATCAAACCAACTTGATGACGTGTTTGCGGAGCTAAAACACGCACAAGACTGGGGTCGGTCATGGGCGTCAAAGGATGATCTTGCATCCCACTCTCGTGCAGCAAGGTTGCCCCGACAAACAAGTAACCTTTAAAAACCGTACGCCCAGCATCTGGAAATGCAGGGGTGGCAATCGTGAAATCTGTCTGCAATGCTGCCATCAATGCGTCGATGACCGGACCGATATTGCCTTGAGGCGTTGAATCAAAGGTTGAACAATATTTAAAATAAATTTGCTGCGCACCCTGCGCCTGCAACCAGTTCAATGCAGCTAAAGATTCAGCACAAGCTTGCGATGCGGCAATCGTGCGGGTTTTTAAAGACACGACAACTGCATCTACCTCAGCCTCAAGCGATTGCGTGGGCACGCCAATCGTTTGCACGACACGCATCCCTGCACGCACCAAATTATTTGCGAGGTCGGTCGCACCGGTGAAGTCGTCAGCAATACAGCCGAGTAGGATTTTTTTCATAGTTTGCTGCGGCAAGGTTGAACAGCGAATTGAGAAGAAGTATAGCCTTGGCGGGTCATAAAACGAGTCCCAGGCTCGACCGTTGCTGACTGGACTGCAAGATCCTCAAAATTCGCTAAACTAAACAAAAAACATCGATGCCGACTGTTGCAGCGCAAGATGATCATAGACTCGGAGACTCTTCGGCATGACCGCCCTCACTTTTGCCCCCCGCATTTTATTTCTTAGCCAAAGCGTTGAAGCAGTACGTGTTCAACTTGCCGGGATTCGTCTGACCCGTGCGGCAGCAAGCCCCTTGCGCGACGACGTCTCAACCGATGAGATTTCGCCCTTACCGATCATGGTGCATTTTGACGAAGCACTAGGGCGCTACCCCTACACTGGATTCACCATCGCAGGTCAACAACCGATCGGTATAGGCGCAATTCAGGAGGCGCAAATCGAGGTTGTCGTGGGGGGTAAGCGTTACGGCAAAGGAAGTTCGCGCGAACATAGCCCCGTTGCCGAACAAGCCGCAGGCGTGCGCCTGATCATCGCCGAAAGTTTTGAACGCATCTACCGCCAAAATGCCGATAATCTTGGCTTATTTACTTCAACAAATTTTTCCCTCCTCGACAAAATTACGCGCGGACAGGCCATCGAACTCGAAGAGCTGCTTGAGGGACGCGACGCGGTCGCAGCCGCGATTTTGCGCGCGGGTGGCCTGCTGAACTACGGACAAGCAAAGTTAAAGGATCTCCCGAGCAAACCTCTTGCTTTAAAACAATCACTCACGCTTTTCGAAAAAATTATTTCTCGTCATTTAATGTCAACCGAAGATGCGCCCGCCTGGTTGTTGCCGGGTGAAGGTGGTTTTGTTCGGGCGGATTTACGTTTTATTCATGAGTACTACACAGGAATGTGTGCACATGCCTTGAATAAAAAGTTTGGCGAGCATTTAACGCTGCATGAGCTCGCTAGCATCGTCTGTTTTGAAGACCATCTGTCGTATGTACATCGTAGCCCAGCACATTTGAAACTAGGGCTGGTTAGTGCCGTGAATAATCTTTCAAAAGGGCATCGCAACTTTGTGAAGCGTCATCGCCTCAAGGACCACGGTTATTTGCAAGCGCTTGAAGCGGGCGACACGAACAACACAGGTTCAGAAGGAATTTCGCACGCGCTGATCGCTGAAAATTACGCACTACCTGGCCAGCTGATTGCAGGCACGGATTCGCACACGCCGCATAGTGGTGCGTTGGGCTGTGTCGCGTTTGGGGTGGGCACGACCGATATGGCCAACGCTTTTGTCACGGGCGCTGTGCGTTTCACCATGCCAGAGTCTTTACGTATCAATGTTTCAGGGCCTCTGCCAGCGGGCGTGACCGCAAAAGACCTGGTCCTGCATTTGTTAGCAGACCCTAGCATCCGGACAGGCGGTGGCGTTGGAAAAGTATTTGAATTTGCCGGCGATGCCATTCGCGCGATGTCGATCGACGAACGCGCCACACTCACCAATATGACGGCCGAGCTCGGTGGGTTTACCGGGATTGTCGAGCCTGACGCAGAAACTGTGCGCTTTATCAAAGAACGTCGAGGCCTCGATTTCGCACTCGAACCATGGATGAAAAGCGATCCGGGCGCGGCCTATGCGCGCACCATCCACATCGATGGCACGCGCTTGTCGCCCATGGTCGCGCGACCCGGTGACCCTGGCAATGGGGTCGCGCTACATACCCTTTCAGACCGTGCCAAGATTGACATTGCCTACGGGGGCTCGTGTACGGCGGGTAAACGTGAAGACTTTGATCAATATCACACCGTGCTGTCGTGGGCTGCAGGCAAAGGACTTAAGGCTGCACCCGGCGTCACCTTGTTTTTACAAGCGGGTACGCAGGGCGTATATGACTATTGCAAAGCAAAAGGCTATCTAAACGCTTTTGAGGCAGTCGGGGCAGAGTTTTTGCAGCCAGCCTGTGGCGCATGCGCCAACTGTGGTCCAGGCTCCTCGTTCGAAGCTAACCAAGTCACAGTCAGCGCCATTAACCGCAACTTTCCTGGCCGCTCAGGACCAGGGCAAGTCTGGTTGGCGAGCCCCGCCACCGTTGCCGCCAGCGCGATTGCGGGTAAATTGGTATCTTTTGCTGAACTCCAGGCGACTCATCCAAATTGAAATCTTCGCAAACTTGCGATCAACCTCGCGCCCCGTTAGCATTGGGCTTAACGATTACCCTCTAGGATTCTTGCACATGAGTCAGCTTTTTACCCCCATCCAACTTGGTCCGCTTAAACTGGCCAACCGCATCATCATTGCGCCAATGTGTCAATACATGGCTGAGGACGGACTGGCAACCGATTGGCACACCATTCATCTTGGCCAAATGGCCTTGTCGGGTGCAGGGCTCTTAATTATTGAAGCCACGGGTGTTGAGGCGATCGGCCGTATCACCAACGGCTGCGTTGGGCTCTACTCGGATGCGCACGAGGCTGCACTCAAAAAGGTGATTGATTCCGTGCGCCAGTACTCGTCAATGCCAATCATGATCCAGTTGGGCCACGCGGGTCGCAAAGCCTCAAGCTACCGTCCCTGGGAGGGTGGTCAGGTTCAGTTGCCCAAAGACGGCGGCTGGTTAGTGGCAGGGCCTTCAGCTATCCCACAGTTGCCGAACGAACCTGTTCCGCGCGCCTTCGATCATTCTGACCTCAAACGTATTCGCGAAGCCTTTGTCGATGCCGCAAAACGCTCGGTGCGAATCGGCTTTGACGGCATCGAATTACATAGCGCCCACGGCTATTTGTTGCATCAATTTTTATCCCCCATTTCAAATCAACGCACGGATGAATACGGCGGCTCGCTTGAGAATCGCATGCGCTTCCCGCTTGAAGTGTTCAAAGCCGTTCGTGAAGTGACGCCCGCTAGCATGTGCCTGGGATTACGCATTTCAGGTACCGACTGGGTTGAAGGCGGCTGGACTGCTGAAGACAGCATTGTCTTTGGTCGCGCCATCAAAGCCATGGGTTGTGATTTTATTGATGTATCGAGTGGTGGCGTATCGCCTAAACAACAAATACCTCTCGGTCCAAAGTATCAGGTACCGCTTGCCGATCAAATCAAAAAAGGAACTGGACTGCTCACCATGGCGGTCGGTTTGATCACTACACCTCAAGAAGCTGAAAGCATTATCGTGAATGGCGAAGCCGATATGGTAGCCCTAGCACGCGGCATGCTGTTTGACCCACGTTGGCCCTGGCATGCAGCGGCAGAACTCGGTGCCCAAGTGCAAGTAGCCAAGCCCTATTGGCGTTCACAGCCTCGCGGCTTGAGCACACTATTTGGCGACATCACAACGGGCGGTCGCTAGGCACTTAGCACCGCCTGAGTGCGCACGATCAATACGGCCAAATCCAAGCCAATGATCGTGCGTCGTCGACTGCGCGTTAATCTCTAAAATTATTGAATTGCAAAGGCAATGCCACATCGGCTTTTTTTAGCAACGCAATCGCGTCTTGTAGGTCGTCACGTTTTTTGCCTGTCACGCGCAGCTTCTCGCCAGTGATTTGGGTTTCAACTTTAAGCTTTGCCTCTTTGATCGAAGCAATCAATTTTTTAGAAATTGGTTGTTCGATCCCCTGCTTAACCGTCACCTTTTGACGTGCACCACCCAGGTTTTCAAGCGGATCTGCCACATCTAAGCAACGGGTATCAATGCCACGCGCGCTTAACCGTGCCCGCAGAATATCAAGCATTTGTTTAAGCTGAAAGGCACTGGCCGCGATCTGTGTGACGACAAATCCTTCAAGCTCAAACTTGGCATCGGTGCCCTTGAAATCAAAGCGAGTACTGAGCTCTCGGTTGGCTTGATCAACCGCATTGGTGAGTTCGTGTTTATCGACCTCAGAGACCACATCAAAAGAGGGCATCGCCGTATTCCTAACATAAGTGTTAAGGCTTATTTTAGGATACATTCGCTTTAGAATGTACTGAAACTCCACTTTCTAGCGAGATCTTGATGGCTGACTGCACTGGCGTGATTCGCCAACTCTTCATATATCCGATCAAATCCTGCGCGGGCATTGAGGTCACGCAAGCCCAGTTAACCCCAACGGGCTTGAGCATGGATCGCGAATGGATGATCGTCGATCAAGAGGGCATGTTTTTAACGCAGCGTCAGATTCCGCATATGGTTTGGATTACGCCATCTCTTTCGAGCACAGCGCTGACACTGACAGCGCCGGGGGTTTCGCCCATCAGCATTGCACTGGATCAGGCAGAGAGCCCTCGAACGGTGACTGTGTGGCGCGATACGCTGCAGGGTGACGACCAGGGCGATGCTGTGGCCACTTGGCTCGATGCGTATCTTGCAGTGCCTGGCAAACACTATCGTTTAGTACGTTTTTCAAAAAAAGCGCGTCGTTTATCTGCGCTTGACTGGACTCAAGGCGTGGAAGCCGTCAACAAATTTAGCGATGGCTTTGCCGTCTTAGTGGTGAGTCAGCGCGCATTGACCGAGCTCAACGAACGCTTGATGCAACAAGGTCACGAGGCCGTCTCGATGCTGCGCTTCAGGCCAAACATCGTGCTGGATGATCTAGACGCTCACCTTGAAGATCACCTGAATGAATTAGTGATTGAAACAGAAACTGGTTCAGTCGAATTAAGTTTAGTTAAACCCTGCCCGCGTTGTCCGGTCCCCAACATTGATCCGATCACGGCGATCTCTTCACCCGAAGTCATTGATACCTTACAAAGCTACCGAAGTTTGGCACGTATTGACGGGGGAATTGGTTTTGGCATGAACGCGATCGTCAAAGGCGGTATCGGCCATACCCTGGCTCTCAAACAAATCGCCAATGGGACGCTCGCCTTTGATTAACGCGTCGGTCACTGATCGTATGTGCAAGATTGCCTTGAACTTCCTGGCCCTATGGGCAATAGGTTTGTTGACTCTGGCGCATGCAACGCCACCTTCGCTTCAGGCGTTACATCACCCAGTGCCAGGCGGGGTCGCAATCGTCGCGCTGCCCGGCACATACCGAAACGCACCCGAAGTCACCTATCAGACAAAGCCCGTGTTGGTCGTGACCAACGAGCGACAGCAATGGGTTGCGGTCGTTGGCTTGCCGCTCGATATCCCGCTCAATACTCAGATACTGCTTGTCAAAAACGCTCAGTCTGCCACTGAAGTTCGCTTCGAAGTAATAGACAAGAAATATCGAGAACAACGCATCACGGTCAACAACAGTCGACACGTCAATCCATTGCCTGACGATATGACCCGCATCACACGTGAACTCGCACTTCAAAATAAAGCCTATCAACAGTTCAGTTCTAACTTGCCAAGCAATCTTATCTTTGATCCACCGGTCAAAGGCCCACTTTCGAGCCCGTTTGGTTTAAGGCGCTTTTTCAACGGCGAGCCCCGTGCACCTCACTCGGGTCTGGACTTTGCCGTTCCGACCGGAACGCCCGTACACGCCCCTGCAGCTGGCAAAGTCATCTTGACGGGTGACTATTTTTTTAATGGTAATACCGTCTTTATTGACCATGGTCGCGGCCTGATCACCATGTATTGCCACTTGTCTGTCATTGATGTTCAGGTAGGCGACATACTGACGCGCGGACAAGTCTTAGGTAAAGTCGGTGCAACCGGTCGAGTGACCGGTGCACACTTGCACTGGAATGTCAGCTTGAATGATGCCCGAATTGATCCTGCAATTTTTATCGGGCAATTCAAACCATAATTGCGCTTCAAACAGTTGGCGCGACGTACTCACCGTATTGATTTGCTGCTTTTTCAGAATCGGTTGAATACCAAACGATTAGCACGATGATGCCAATAATAGTGAAGGCGATTAACTGCCACCAACCCGTGCGACCAATGTCATGCAGGCGACGCGCGCCCGCAGCCCACAACGGCAAAATAAAGACCAGACTGACAACACCCGCAACGCTTGAGCCCACCGCCATCTGGGCAAACCAACTGAGCAGCAACGTAAACAAATAAAACCACCAAAATTCACTACGTGTCGCACGACCGCTGAACGTGGCAAACTTTGAAAAACAAGTGGTAATTGCTGTTGGAAAGTTCATTTAAATCTTAGCCTTTTAGTTGGTGAAAACTGTAAATCACTATAATATGTTTTAGTGCTTATGTGCTTGAAATGTGCGCTTGCAGCATAACTTTCGTGTCACTTCTGCAACCTCGGGGATACTGGCCAGACCCCAAAATCACTGCCGATTTCAGGCTTCATAAATAATATACCGCTCACCTGTACGGGCACCGGAGACCTCATGAAATTTCGAATGATTGCCAGCCTTGTAGCGCTACTTTTAAGTGCAAACTGCTTAGCGGCCTTCCCTGAGCGCGCAGTGACACTTGTTGCCCCTTTTCCGGCGGGCGGCGCCGCTGACGTCATTGCACGATTGTTGGCCCGACAACTCGAGATCCAGCTTGGCAAATCCGTCATTGTTGAAAATAAGTCTGGTGCCGGCAGTGTCATTGGTGCCGCCTACGTGGCCAACGCCAAGCCCGATGGCTATACGATTTTACTAGGCTCAAACTCTACCTTTGTACTGAACCCCGCCTTGATGGCAAAGATGCCCTACGATGCAGCGGTAGATTTTGATGTGCTCGGAAAAATTGGCACGCTTGGTTTAGCCTTGTTGGTCAACCCTCAGGTTCCTGCAAAGAATGTTGCCGAACTGATTGCCCTGATCCGTGCGAACCCAGATAAATATTCCTATGCAAGCTATGGAAACGGCACCACGTCAAACTTTGCAGGGGCCATGTTTAACTCGGTGACCGGTTTAAATGTGATGCATATCCCATACAAGGGAAGCACACCTGCCATGAACGATACGATTGGCGGACAAGTTCCGATGGCCTATGACACCATTTTGGCGACTACACCACAAGATAAAGCAGGTCGCATTCGAGCACTCGCAGTCACGAGCCTTAAGCGCTCACCCTTGTTGCCCGATGTACCAACACTGGCAGAGTCCGGTCTCAAAGACTTTAATGTTGTAGCCTGGCAGGCGATTGTGGGGCCAAAGGGCTTGCCCGCAGACGTCAAGGCTGTTTTACAAAAAGCACTGAAGGCCGTCATTGAAGACCCCGCTGTTGTCGAAAAAATGGCCACAACAGGTTTTGATATCAGCTGGAACCCCGCTGATGACTGGACACAAATGGTTCGAGCTGAAATTGCCGAAGCCAAAGATATTGCAGCCAAAGCAAAAATCACAGCCGACTAATTTTTGGGATTTCAAATGCCACTTCTTTTAATTCGCCATGGCGAGACTTTATTAAATGCAGCGCGTACGGTACAACCCGCCGCGACACCGCTTGCTCCGCGAGGGCTTGCCCAAGCCGAACTTCTTGCACAACGCGTCGTTGGGCTCAAGCCTGCTGCAATCCTATCGAGCGATATGCCACGCGCCTGGCAAACCGCAGAGGCGATCGGACGCCATACGGGGCTTGAACCAATCAGCACTGAGTTATTACGCGAACGTAATTTTGGTGACTTACGTGGGCGCCCCTATGATTCACTGAGTTTTAACCCGCTTGAGATGGTCGAAGCGCCTGCGAATGGCGAATCATTAGCCGAGTTTCATGAGCGCGTGGCCGAAGCGTTTGAATACGCCGCCCGTATGAGAGTAGCGTTAGATGGGCCCTTAGTCGTCGTTTGCCATGGCTTGGTGATTCATGCCATGCTGGCAAATTGCATTGATACAGGCAAGCATCCTATACCGGCTCGCATTGGCAACACCTCGATCACGCAAGTTGTGGCACAGCACCCCTTCAAAGTCGAACTCGTCAACTGCACGATGCACTTGGATGGCACTGACTTAGCCGAGGATACTAAAAGCTTATCAGGCGGTTAAGCACCAAACAATCGTTTGATTTTGCTCCAAATAATGCTGAGCAAGACGCGTACTGGGTTTATTGACTGAGACGCGAGCGGTGCTGCATCATCTGGATCTTGCAGCCGCTGCGTCACATTTTTACCAAAGTCAGCCACCATTCGACGCACAAATTCTTGCACTAAGCCCGAGCGTGAAAACTGCGCCAGCGGACCTTGCAAGGTATAGGTCAAATCCACAGAAACTTGCGTGCGCGCAACCTCAAGGGCCATCAGCTGATAACGCACATCGCCCGTGGCGCGCGACTGACTGAGTGAATCCTGCCCCGTTCCCCTCAAGGTGGCGCAGCGTTTGACCTCGTCGCGTTCGATCGTCGCACTACCTTTAAATTTTGCTGCCATCGGACCAAACTTGATTGCGATATAGCCCTCAACGCGCTCGGGTGTCTGTGCATCGATCTGTGCGCCGGGCAAACAGCCTGCGACAGCCTTTAAATCAGACATGAACGACCACACTGCTTCAACCGCAAATGGCACTTCAAACGATGCATTGACTCGCGTACCTTTACCCTCTTGCATATTTTTTTCTGACACGGATGCAGATGCCGAGGCAGCATCACCGACGAAGCGCTTAGCCTCAAAACTCGTAAACGCTTGCGCAGCGACAGCACTCGCCACTGAAGCGGTCATGCCTTGTACAGTTTCGTCACGTAACGTTTGAACGGCTAGATCAGGCTCGTCACGCAATTCTTTTAACACCGCCAGAATCGCAGACACAATTCCCATATAACCGGTACAACGACATAAATTGCCGGCAAGCTCAATACGCACGCGATTTTCATCGGCCTCAGGCAGACGCAAAACAATATCGCGCGCTGTCGCTAGCATCCCTGGCGTGCAATACCCGCATTGCAACGCATGATGCGCAGTAAACGCTGTTCGTAAGCGCGACATCACCGGATCAGCTGCATACCCCTCAATCGTTGTGATTGTGCGGCCTTCACAGGCAACAGCGTAGGTGATACACGAACGGATGGGCATCCCATCTAAGAGCACGGTGCATGCACCACAGACCCCGTGTTCGCAGCCAAGATGGGTACCCGTGAGCTGCACGGTATCGCGCAAAAAATCACCCAAATGTGTGCGATCAGACACAGCCTTCTGGATTGATTTTCCGTTGACCAAGAGCGTGATAAGTTTCATGCAGCGACTCGCAAACCAAACGCCTGTTCGAGGCACCGCTTGACTGCAGTCGCGGCCATACGGCGCCCAAGGATATCCATAACTAAACTCATCGTTGACTGCAGATCAAGCGCAATCAATCCTTTTAAAGAGTAC
>JBAXLV010000034.1:0-10431 GCA_037134635.1 Alcaligenaceae bacterium | reverse complement strand
AAGAAATTGTGACTCGACGCGTCTTGGACAAGGCGATCAATTCTTGCAGTGTCTTAGCAGGAACCGAAGGATTGATCGCCAATAACTCTGGCGTTTGTGCAACCGTCGTCACGCCGACGAGATCCTTCAGGGTATCAAATGAAATCTTTGGAAAGGTATGCGGACTAATGACCAGCGGGCTTGCACTGGCAAACGTAATCACATAGCCGTCTGGCGCAGCCTTCGCAACAAAATCGGTACCTATCAGACCGTTACTGCCAGACTTGTTCACCACGACGACCGATACCCCCAAGATCTCACTTAGTTTGGGCGCAAACAATCGCGCCACAATATCATTTGATCCACCGGGCGGAAATCCTACGATCAAGGAAATGGATTTGTTTGGATAGTCTTGAGCGAAGGCCGAGGAGCCCAGCACAGCAAAGACACCCACTCCGATCAGACCACCTAACAGAACATGCTTTAGTTTTTTGAATAATCTGTTCATCTCACACTCCTAAAAACGATTAAGCAACCAATCAGTCAACAATCCAACTGTTATTCGGCCACGGGATCCAGGTCAAGCCTCATGGCGATCCCTTTTAACGCGCTGGAAACGGGTGGATAACGATGTACCACCAAAGGATCATGCCCCGGAATCACATGACGCGGTGACGCCGCCAAAGCAAGTAAGCGATCATACCCCTCGATCGCCTGACCCAGGTGGTACACCAAATGGAAGCAACGCTTCTGTTCAAAATGCTCGTAGTAATGGCTTGTATCTGAGGCCAATACGACCCAGCCACGTGCGGTATGCACGCGCACCACTTGCATCCCCGCCGTATGACCACCAATTTTATGCACACTAATGCCGGGCGCAATGGTTGCATCACCTTGATGAAAAATCACTCGGTCTTTGTACACGAGCCGAATCATCCCTGCGACGTGATCCACTTCAAACGCACGACTGAAACGATCGCAGCGCATGTAGCGACCTGTCGCAAACGTCATCTCATCTTCTTGCAGATGAAACTTTGCTTTCGGAAAGTCATCGAAGGTACCTACGTGATCATTGTGCAAATGTGTGATCACGATTTCGGGAACCTCTGTTGTATCAATCCCCAAAAGCTTTAACGCATCGGCAGGACGACGCAACAACGTGCGATGCCGCTTGTCAGCCATATCTTGATTAAAGCCTGTATCCACTAAAACCAGACGCTGCCCATCCCGGATCACCCAAAGGTAATAATCCATTGGCATTGGTACGTCGTGCGGATCGCCCCCCACAAAATGATCGGGACGTCGACCATCGCGGGTCGCATACTTTAAGGCAATCACCTCATAGCATGGCAGGTCAGCTGTGGGATTCATATTCACTCGCAAACTTAACCAGCCGCTTTTGAAGTCAATTGCATCAAATCACCCACATTTGCGCAACTCTCGATTGAAGCAACGGCAGCCGCAATGTCAGCCGCACGTTTAGCACCCAACACGGGGATCACCAAGCTATCAAATTTTCCACGCAACTCATCATCGCTCATTGAGTTTTGAATGGATCCCTTAGGGTAATCAATCTGAGATACAAATTTAGAACCATCATCCATCACCATCGTCATCAAACACGACACACCGCGCGGCAGCGAATCGTCAACGGTGATGTTGACCAAATCAGTCAAACGAATCAACTCAGCTTCGCCAAGACGGGCATCGTTGTACTGAGCGAATAGCGCTTGACCGTCGAGCAAGGCAACCGCAACCGAATACGGCAGACTCACTTGAGCTTCGTGATACGTTTGTGGACGCTTATTTTGATGATAAAGCGCCCAGTCAGAATGACGCGCCATCTCAATGGCACGAATGCGCTTCAAGTCGGGCGCATGTTTACGGCGAATCTCAAGCGCGCAGTCAATCGCGTTATGGATCGGGCGAGCGCATGAATAGGGCTTAAATTCGATATCCAACTGGTAAGGCTGTGAAAAATCTTTCACGAGCTGCGAAGGATCGCTTTTATCTGTGAAAGCAGCCAAAAAGCCACGCTCACCTTCAAAAATTGTCGCAGCACCCGTAAACCCTAAGCCGGCCATGGTGGCAGCAGTCACGCCATTACGGGCAGCAGGGCCGGGGTTAAACCGCTTTTGCATCGAATGGCCATACATCTCCATTAACCCTGAAGCCGAAGCACCGGCCATGCCCAACGCAGACACGATCTGTTCTTCAGATAGCCCTTGTAATTTAGCCGCCGCAATTGTGGCGCCAAATACACCTGTTGTTGGCGTCGTGTGAAAGCCGCGATTCCGCAAAGAAGAATTTGCCGCCTTGCTGAGACGCTCCATCATCTCGCAGCCAGCCGCCAGCGCCACCAATAGCTCTTTACCGCTTGCACCCACCTGCTCTGCTGTTGACAAGGCCGAGGAATAAACGGGAGGGCTGAAGTGAAACAACGCAAGCACGTCGATGTCATCAAGTTCAATGCTGTGCGAAGAAATTGCATTGGCAAAGGCCGCCTGCATGGCCGGTACTCGTCCTTCGCCACCAATCAATGTGGACTCAGCGTGGCCTCCTGTAATGGCTGCAAACTTTCGTGCGACCTGACCGCTTTCACTTTGGCTGCCTGAAATTGCAACACCAAGATAATCCAATAACAAGCGCTTTACTGATTTTTTTGTCGCTTCGGTTAGGTGTGCATAATCAAATTTTGAAAAATGCGCAGCGAGCTGATCCGCCAAAGTGTTTGAAGAAGTTGTGGAGTGTTTCATGATATTAAAAAATCCTACTGAAAGATTAAAAACAAGTTGAAGTCAAAATTTTTATTTAGCTGTTACGCGCGGCCGCTAACAGTGTAAAAAGTTCAGAGGTATCCGTTAGTTCGTCTAACTGAGCGATTAACGTAATCACGCGATCAATGTTCTTTGCGGTTAAGCATGACTCAACTACGTTACGAAACTTATAGACCACATCATCGTGGGCCAATGGATTTTCTGGGCTACCGCGCCGATTCAGAATCTCGTGATGAAAACTGCGTCCGTCGCGCGTGGTCACGGTCACGCGAGCTGCGTGCCGATAGGCCGCACCCATCGCTTCAATTTCAGGATCGATTCGAGCGTGAATACGTGTAATGAAATCTAAGATCTTAGGATCAGCCAGACGACTTTCGGCATATTGAGCGACAAATGCCATACCATCGAACCCAATCACGGCGATACCGTAAAACAAATTCATTTGTGCCGCAGTGACCCCCTGCGCTTTATACTCCCAGGCGCAGTGGGTATACGTCATTGGACTCATCCCAATTTCAACTTTAACCAAATCATCTGGCGTCAAATGATGGGTATTGAGCAAGTATGCAAACGCATCAAGCGCAGAATGAATACTAGTGACGCACGCGTGGGGCTTATAGCCGACCTTTGCGGTCTCCCATACAATTCCTAGATCTTCGGTCAAGCGACTGGCGTTCGGCTTGTCGGAATATGAACTCAGATAACCACCATAGCCCGCCTCAAGCACGTCGCTAATTCCTGTGAAATCACGCTGCGCCAAATACGCTGAATACACACCACTTTGCGCGGCTCGACCAGAGTGAAACCGTTTAACCATGGCGCCTTCTTGTGCGGCCATTAAGCCGCCTGCTTGGGAACCCACGATACCCAGCGCATGTTGCATACGAGGCCCATTCAACTTAAGCATCTTGGCTGCAGAAGCTGCGGCAACAAAAGCCCCCGAGGTCCCCTGAGGATGAAAGCCTCTAAAAAACAAACCCATGGTCGCTGCATTTCCAACCCGCGTCCCGATTTCATAACCCGTCGTCATCGCAGTTAACAGCGTTTGACCGCTTGCGCCGCCCGCCTGCTCGGCCAAGGCCACCACCACAGGCGTTGCAATGGAACCCGCATGAACAATCGACTCTTTATGAATGTCATCTAATTCGAAGGCATGACCCGCGGTCGAATTGATCAACACAGCACCCGCGACCGAAGTTTTTTTGCCCGCACCAAAAATCGAAGCGACTGGACGCGCGCCTTCCTCTTCGATCATCGCTTGCACGCGCTGTGTCCAAGGTAGCGTCGCACCAAACAAACAGCAACCGACACTATCCAGAAAACTGGTCTTCATGCGGTCAATGACTTCAGCAGGGATCATTGCATAATCGATACCAGCCGCAAACTCAGCGAGTTGTTGTGTGGCACCAGGTAATAAAGATTGAGGGTGGCTATCCATAGTCTCGTTTGAATCACTATTTTAAAAAGTTAACGTACACGAACTTGCTAATCTGCTTTAAGCCCCGCTTGCTTAACAATGGTGCTCCATTTTTTGATCTCGCCCGCGACCAGAGCGCCCCATGCTTCGGGTGTATTTATTCCAACAACCGGATCAAACCCAACCTCAATGACTTGTTTGATAAATATGGGGTCTTTTAAAATCGCAACAATCTCTCGATTTAGGCGTTCAATGATGACACGAGGGGTTGCGGCCGGCGCATACACGCCACTCCACTGTAAGGTTTGAAAGCCAGGTACGCCCGACTCACTAATGGTCGCAAACTCTGGAAGACTGGTCGATCGGCGATCGTCCCCAATCCCCAGCACACGCAAAGTGCCCGCCCGTACATGCGGCAGAGGGGCGGCTGCGCCGCTCATAGACAGTTCAACCTGACCACCGAGCAAATCGTTCAGCATGGGTCCAGACCCGCGATAGGGCACATGCACGATATCCGTTTTTGTGAGTATTTTGAATAGCTCCATCGGCAAGGCGTTGGCATTTGAGCTGGCGCCATAGCTGAGTTTGCCAGGATTTGCACGTGCATAAGCAATCAGTTGTTGCACCGATTGAATCGGTACCTTAGCGTTCACGATCAGAAGAACCTGCTGATTCGCCGTTTGCGCGATCGGTGCCAAATCGCGCGCTGAGTCATAGGGTAATTTTTTGCCAAAGGCCACGTTATAGGCTTGACTCGTGCCATCGATCAACAGCGTATGGCCATCTGGACTTGCTTTTGCAACCACATCGGTACCAATGCTACCGTCAGAGCCTGGACGATTTTCGATCACAATCGACACGCCCAACGCATCCGCGAGTCGTCGGCCAAGCATGCGTCCCAAGATATCCGTGCCACCACCAGGGGCGTACGGCACGACGAGCTTGATCGGCTTCGCTGGCCATTGGACGTCTTGCGCCTGAGCGCCAAAGCAAAACACTGCGGCGCTAATGGCCCCCAGTGTCTTTAAACCCAAAAGCAATATTGCTTGCATGGACGGGCTCGGCTATTCAATCACCGTGCCAGACGCCTTAATCAAGGCGGCCCACTTTTTATACTCAGCATCTAAAAAGGCTTTTGCTTTAACAGAGTCACCATTAATAATACTGACCCCAGCTGCCTCAACTTTTTCGCGCAAATCCGGCATCTGCAAAACACGAGAAAGTTGCGTCTGCATATAAGACACCACGGCCGAGGGTAAATTTGCCGGACCCAAAACCATATACCAGGTTGTTGAGGCGTACCCCTTTACCCCTGCCTCTTCAATCGTTGGCATATCTTTGGCAATGCTCGAACGCGTTTCACCCGTTTGACCCAAGGCAATCACGCGGCCATCGCGTACATAAGGCATGCTTTCAGAAATGGGCAACATCGTCACATCCACTTCGCCCGACATCACATCAACCAGGGCCGGGCCGCCGCCACGATAGGGGATGTGCAAATACTGCATCCCCGTCATGTGCCGCAACACATCCATGGCCAGATGCGACGAACTGCCGTTGCCTGAACTTGCGAAGCGAATCGCATCGGGTTTTAGCTTACCTGCAGCAACCAGATCATTAATCGATTTGATTGGCAGCTTTGCATTGGCCAAGAGCACCAAGGGCGCTTCACCGATCAGCGCAATCGGTGTGAAATCTTCAATTTTAAAACTGACCTTTTTATACAGACTAGGATTAATCGCGATACCTGGGGTGCTGAACAACAGCGAATAACCATCGGGTTTAGCTGAGGCCGTTGCAGCGAACGCCAAATTGCCCCCCGCACCGGTGCGGTTCTCAACCACAAATTGTTTGCCTGTGCTATCGCTGAGCTTTTGCATGATCAGACGCCCAACAATATCAGCACTGCCGCCAGGCGGAAAGCCGACATACACCTGCACTGGCCGAGCAGGATAATCTTGAGCTGAAATAGGCGTCATGAAACCTAGGCACAACAGTGCAGCAATCGAAAGCAAAGAGAGTCGTTTCATGATTTACCTTTTTTTAACTTTTATATCGAATCGAGAAGCTGCTATTACCTTAATAACTTGGATCTGCATCAAGTTGCACCGCAATGCCTTCAAGCGCCCTTGAGACCGCAGGGTAGCGTTGCATCACTAAGGGATCATGTCCAGGCACCACATGCTTGATAGAATTTGCTAACTGCTCAAGTTTGGCATACCCATCAACAGCCTCAGCAACGTTAAACATGGTTGTGAATACGCGGCGTTTTTCAAAATGTTCATAATAGTGACTGGTATCTGAAGCCAATACAACCCAACCTCGGCGAGTCCAGACGCGCACGCATTGCACGCCATGCGTATGGCCACCGATACGATGAATCGATACACCAGGTGCGAGTTCGGCCTCACCCGCATAAAAACTGACACGGTCTTTGTACACCATACGCACCATCCCGACGACCTCGTCAACTTCATAACCATGATTGAATTGCTTGTGGCGCATATGGCGACCCGTCGCGTAGGCCATTTCATCGTCTTGCAAATGAAACTGTGCAATCGGAAAACTATCAAAGGTACCCACATGGTCGTAATGCAGGTGCGTGATAATCACATCCTTCACTTGATTGACATCGACACCGATCGCGGCAAGACCTTCGGCGGGCGTGCGCAGCAAGGTGCGGCCGCGTTTAGCCGCGACTTCAGGGCCGAACCCTGTATCCACGACAAAGGTCCTTTCTGCGTTACGCACAACCCAAACAAAATAATCCATGGGCATTGGGCCGTCGTGCGGATCGCCACCAATGAAATGGTTTTTGCGCTGCGCATCACGCGTGGCGTAACGCACTGCAAAAACTTCGTATGTTGGCAAATCGTTTGCGTGACCAGCTAATTGAGTCGTCATACTGTTTTTCCAGAAAAAGTTTGTTGATCAATACCGAGGGCAACCATCCAGCCATCTCGAATCGCTGACATAAAATCACCCGGCGCGTGGCAATCACCCACACGCGCGTACGCAACGCCTGCTTGCTCAACTGCTGCGACGACATCGATATTTGCACGCGGACCATTCGCAAAAATAAGAAACTGACCAATAGCTAACTGCGCCGACGCTGCCTGCGCAATCTTTACCGTCAAATGTCGAGCGTTCAAGCTTTCGATTTGACATTGAGTGATGACACGTACGCCCGCGTCAGCAATCCGCTCAAGCAATTCGAACTTATTGTTGCGGGCCATGCCATTGGCTGCGGAGGCTTGCATTTCGAGTACTTGAATATCGCAACCTTTCAAACGCAGCAGATCGGCTACCTCAACGCCAACCATCCCTCCGCCGATCACCGTGACGCTCGCACCTGCAGCAATCCGTTCAGGCGACTTAAAAACATCCCAGGCATGCATCGTTGTAATGTCGCTTGCTAAGGTACTCGTATCAAGCGGTGCTTCTCTAGGCACCGAACCAGTCGCCACAACAACAAAATCGGGCTTAAACGTTTTAATTTTTTCTGCATCTGCATCGATTCCACACCTGACAGGAACTTTCATTTCCATCAGTTGCGACCAGCGATAATCCCATACCGGCTGAACCTCAGTCTTATCTGGGGCAGCTACCGCCAAATGAATTTGGCCACCGACTCGATCCGCTTTTTCCCAAACCTCGACCTCATGCCCACGCCCACGTGCAACCCGAGCGGCCTCAATTCCTGCAACGCCTGCCCCCAGAACCAGCACGCGTTTACGGGGCGACTGCGGCGGGGCAAATAATTGCGGCTCGGCAAATTCTAAAGCCTCGAACTCGGTACCGACCATTGGGTTCTGCACACACGAAACATCTTTTTCAAGCGTTAAGCGTTCAAAGCAGACATTGCAGGCAATGCATTCACGGATCGGTGCTTTCACCTCACCAAAAGCCTTGAGCGCCCAATGGGCGTCGGCATACAAAGCACGACCCACGGATACAAAATCAGCACTACCACTGGCCAAAACGGCCTCGGCATCTGCGGGCGTCACGATACGACCGGCAACAAAAACAGGGACCTTAACGGCGTCTTTAATCGGCTTAGCGACTGGGGCAAGACAACCACGTGCAAAGGATGGAGGCTGAATGCAATGCTTGGATAACTGCGGGCTTTCATTACTACCGCCCGACAAGTCGATTGCATCGGCACCCGCACGCTCAACGGCCTGAGCTAAAGCAATAATCTCCTCTTGGGTATACCCACCCTCAACAAACTCGCTCGCACTTAAACGCACCACCAAACACAAATCTGGTACCGCTTGGCGCACGCGATCGATCGTTTCTAACAACATTCTCATACGATTCGGCAGACTGCCGCCGTATTGGTCTGTACGTTGATTAATACGTTCTGTAAAAAATTGCTGAAACAGATAACCATTACCCGCGTGGATCTCAACACCGTCGTAGCCTGCTAGCCATAGGCGTCGCGCCGCCGCAACAAACAAACCCTGCAATGCATGAATCTCAGGAATACGCAACGCCCGCACTGCATCGCCCGTGTTTGGATTAAACCAATCACTTGGACCAACAGGCTCCATATTGAGGACAGCGCGGCGTAACAAGGCGCCCCGGTGATTAATCTGCCCGAACACATGGGCGCCATGATCTTTGATGCCCTGCACGAGCCTTGCCAGACCTGGAATAAAGCGATCGTGATAACAGCAAAGAGAATTATGGTGCGAACGAGCGGCCTCGGTCACGATCATCGCCTCGGTCATGATCATGGCCACCCCGCCGCGCGCGCGTTCGGCGTAGTACTCACAATCGCGCTGGGTCGACAAGCCATCGGTCGTACTGTAATTGGTGCCCATTGGGGCCATCACAATACGATTTTTTAGACGCAGATTGCCAATCTGGCCCGGTTGTTGCAACAGCATAAGTCACCCTCTCGCCTCGCAATCAGTTGCCAGGCGTTGTCTCTGCCCCTACCGGAGGGGCCTGTTATAGATCTCGAAGCAATATGCTAACTACTGATTATTTTTAGGTCAATCGGCTAAAATGAAAAACAATACTGAATTACAGTCAAGAATGGGTGGTTCAAGATGCGTAATCTCAATGCCTTGCTGGTTTTTGCCAAAGTCGCTGAAACGCGCAGCTTTACCGTCGCCGCACAGCGTCTAGGCCTCACCGCTTCGGCCATGAGTAAGTCGGTCGCCCGGCTCGAGCAAGAGCTCGGGGTCAAACTCTTGCAGCGTTCGACGCGCTTGGTCAGTTTGACAGACGAGGGTGCAAGCTTTTACGAGCGTTGTCGCAATATTCTGGCTGAGCTCGACGATGCAGAGAGCGCCGTCACGATGAGCAACGCCACGCCTAAGGGACGGCTGCGCGTTCAGATGCCGGTCGGGTTTGGTCGCAGAGTGATAGCGCCAAAGCTCTGGGCCTTTACTCAAGAACATCCAGAACTGGTGGTCGACGTCGAATTAAGCGACCGCGTCGTGGATCTTGCTTACGAAGGGATTGATGCTGCGATCCAGATCGGACAAGTCAGCGATTCGCGGGTTGTGGCTCGCAGACTATGCCGCTTAAGCTTTGCCGCCTGCGCCTCGCCGCAGTACTTGGCCAACCACGGAGAACCCAAAACTCCAGAGGATCTTGAAAAGCATCACTGCCTCGCATATCTCCTGCCCATGACCGGTGGCCATCGCGAATGGCAATTCGCCAAAGATGGGCAAAACTTTTCTAAATCATTTTCGGGAGCCTTAAATATCAATAACGCCGAGTCTTTGCTTGAAGCCGCCGTCGCAGGGGCCGGCATCACAATGATCAGCAACTTCATTGCAGCCGATGCCTTAAAAAGTGGCAAACTTAAGACAATCTTGCCGGATTACGTTGTTGAAGGCCCCGAAGTGTTTGTAGTCTATTTGCCACGAAGCAATCTTTCGGCGAAAGTGAAGGCCTTTATTGAATTTTTAACGTTGACGGTGGAAGGCATCGAACGCGCTTAATGAGCCCACTCATTCTCAACAAACTATTTTTATATCCCGTAACTGCTTCATCTCTAAAAAAATAAATCATGACAAACCCAGCCACAATACTCAAACTCATGTCAACGATTGCCTTGCGCAGCGTGCTCAATGAAATCATCCCTGATTTTCAAAAGCGCTCAGGCGTCAAGGTTGAAATCGAATATGGCGCAACAGCCAAACTATCCGAACGCATTCGCGCAGGTGCGCGGGGCGATCTCGTCATGGCCGTCGCCGGCTCAATCAACGAACTTGAGGCTGAACACATTTTGCGCCAAGG